>DAOSBX010000043.1 GCA_035361075.1 Candidatus Hydrogenedens sp.
GGATTGGTTATGTGCAATAACCATACCACAGATGCAAGTTCGAGCATAATTGGTAGATTTACGCACATTTCTAATATGCGTTCACCAACCTATCCCGCTTTTTCGGATGATATCCTTATCGGTGCTACACAAAATGATGCTGTGTTAAAGGCTCCCGCTCCTTATAATTTGTTAATTAATGCTCCACTAATTCCGCAATTGGTCGGTGGTCCTGCAACGGGCGGTTTTACTGAATCTAATTTCTGGAACAAATCACAAGTCACACCTCCCGGAGTTGACCTGGTAGAAATGGTTGTTTTGTCGGGTTCGAGTTCACCATTTAAAGATTTCAAACAAATTTTCCTCGTTAACAATGGTGGAGCGGATGCGAAAGAGGTTGAACTATATGTGGATGGCTCTCCAACTTATTATATCGGCACTATTCCGTCTGGTTCTATCTGGACGACGACTGTCCCAGAGGGGATTAATGTATCCTTCAAGGTAGGTATGGACATTGCACTTACCCCTGCACAAGCGGAGACTTATCAAGGTGCATTGTTAACCATCAATGCGAATGTGGTTGGTGGCACTGGCACCAAGTCTTATCGCTGGTTGAGAAATGGCCAGGAAGTTGCGATAACACCAACCCCGTCGTTGACAATCAATCCGGTGACTTTGTCTGACACTGGGACATATACTGTTGAAGTTACGGACAGCACACATACTGAGACGGGTGATAATAGTGTTAGTGTAACGGTATATCTACCGGTTAGCATAAACATTCAGCCCGTCGGTGGCAACTATACAACTGGGCAGACGCTGTTGCTCACTGTTTCTGCATCGGGTGGAAAGGGCTTGTTATCCTATGATTGGCGTAAAGGTGGGGTATCCTTAGGTGCGCCCAATCTGCCGTATTTAGATTTATCACCTGCGGGTCCGGAGGATACCGGAGAGTATGAAGTAGTGGTCACGGATGAACTGGGTCTTATTCCGTATGGGCAAGCAGTGTCTAACTCTGTCCAGATTACCGTGAATGACCCGTTGGCGGTCTATGGTCCAGCGGAACAGACTACGGTATATGAAAGCACACCAACTGTTCAATTGACAGTGTTGGCAAGTGGTGGTGTGACACCTTATAGGTATCTGTGGTTCAAAGACCTGAACGATAATGGTGTTCTGGATAATGGTGAGGCATTGACCAATACATCGCCATACTCTGGCGTAGATACGGATACTCTTACTATATCCTCGCCAACAACAAATGAGAGTGGTTTGTATCGTTGTGTCGTCACAGACGATGATGGCAACGGCACCAGTGTTGTGTCGCAGGCTGGCAATCTAACTGTGGTTCCGCACCTGACTATCGTGATACAACCGCAGAATGCGGTGCGGAATCCGGGACAGAGTGTGCAATTCACGGTGGAAATTAACGGTGGTATTCCGCCGATATCATATACATGGCGTAGAGCCAGCATCGGCAATCTACCACAACAACCTGGTGGAAATGTATTGACTTTGGAAAACCTTGCCGAAACGGATGAAGACTTCTATGATGTGGTGATACAGGACAGTGGAACGGACAGTATAACATCAGATGCGGTATCCTTAATGATAGTGGACGCTCCGCTGACTATTACTTCTCAGCCGACAGGTTTGCGTGCGTATGTTGGCGAATACCCGTCGCATATCTTACAGGTCGGTGTAAGTGGTGGGTATGGCACAATACGCTACCAGTGGATGAAGGATGGTCAGCCGGCTCCCGGAGTGAATAACCAATCCACTTACATTATCACACCATTGACCACAGCAGATTCTGGAAGCTACTATTGTGTTGTTGGTGATGATGTTCCGGGTAATGAAATCAACTCATCGCCAGCAGAAGTGCTTATCGCAGAACATTTAGAAATTACACATAATTTAGAATCAGTTTATTATATGCTGATTCATGAGCCATTAGTTTTGGCAATCAATGTATCTGGTGGATTAGGAGATTTAGTATATCAGTGGTGGTATGACGATGGTGGTGGTCCCGTTTTAGTAGGCGACCAAAATCCATTGCAAATTAATGACCCGACACCGGAAATGGATGGGGCTTATTATGTCGTTGTACGTGATGAACGTGAAAGTGTGAATTCCATTACTGCCACGGTATATGTGGGGACGCCATTAGTTTCTCCATTTGAATTAGAGAATGTTCGTATGTATGTTGATGAAGGTGACCATTTTACATTAGGTAGAGAGTTGACTGAAGTTATCGGCTTTGGACCGAAGCAGTATAAGTGGTATAAAGATGGAGAACCGGCACCTGGTAATAATGAAGAAATAGTTTATATCTCGCCAGACTTATCACCTGATTTGTCAGGTCATTATTGGCTTGAAATAAAAGACGTGAAGGATACCGTTACAACCAATGTATCGGAAGTTCTGATTGCAGAGCATATCTCCTTTGCAGTTCAACCTATAGGCGGAACGGTAGGTGAAGGGGATACGTGGCAGTTTGAGGTACAGGTCTCAGGAGGTTTGGGTGAACTACATTATCAGTGGAAATTCCAACCATTTGGTTCAGGAAAAGAGGTACAGAATGTAGGTATTGATTCGCCGATATTGGAACTCTCAGATATTGCTTCTGATGATGCAGGAACATATTGGGTTGAAGTCAGTGATGAAAAAGAGGTGCATGTTTCAGACAAGGTATTGCTGTATGTAGAAAAAGGAATACCTGCATATAATTATATAGGTATTATGATTGTGACCATGATGATAGCAATGTTGTTTGTTTCTTATAGTAAGAAACGTGGAGTGTTGAAAGGATAGGAGTTGGACGAGTCGGACGAGTTGGACAAGTCAGACAGGATGAATAACTACGTTAAAAAATGGTGGGGAGGTATAACTGTATAAATTGGGGTATATGTAGTTGAGGTTTCATTTGTAAGTTTTGATGAGTCTGGTTTATACTATTTGTGTTTTTTCACAGGCACTTAATCAAGTATTTTTATCCGATTAGATAACATGTTATAAAAAGGAAATAAAAATGACAAAAAGAATTTTAATTTCTCCAGTAGAAATGCGGAAAGAAGGGAAAATAGAGATAAAAAGTATTCCTGTCAATCAGTATCAACGGAGTCTCAAACAAGAGTTGGAGGCGAATGAAGGAATTACGTCGGAGGTTGCTTTGCGAATTTATCGTGATATGGTTATCATCCGTGAATTTGAAACGATGTTGGATAAGATTAAGAAGTTAGGTTCGTATGAAGGTATTGAGTATCAGCATGCGGGACCTGCACATCTTTCGATAGGTCAGGAAGGAGCGGCTGTTGGTGAATGCGTATTTCTACGAGTTCATGACCATATTTTTGGTAGTCATCGCAGTCATGGTGAAATTATTGCGAAAGGTTTGCGAGCAATTCGTGATTTGATTGGTAATGGTTTGATGGATATTATGAAAAGTTACTGGCAGGGTAAGACACTTCATATTGTTGAAACACATGAACCGAATTGGACTCCGTTGGTCGTAAAAGATAATAAAGATAAGAAAGCCATTTTAAAGACAAATGAGGAAGAGGAGTTGGGTATTGATTTTTTGCTTTATGGATTATTGGCAGAGATTTTTGGGCGAGAATATGGATTTAATAGAGGAATGGGTGGTTCGATGCATGCCTTTTTTACTCCGTTTGGTGTGTATCCAGCCAATGCGATAGTTGGTGGCAGTGCAGATATTGCCACAGGTTCTGCACTGTATCGAAAGGCACGGAAGAAGGAAGGTATTACCATTGCGAATATAGGTGATGCGTCTATTGCTTGTGGTCCAGTATGGGAAGCGATGATGTTTTCCACGATGGGACAGTATAAAAATTTGTGGGATGACGCACATAAAGGTGGATTGCCGATTGTTTTTAATTTCATGGATAACTTCTATGGGATGGGCGGTCAACCTATCGGCGAGACTGCAGGTTTTGAACGGCTTGCTCGTGTTGGTGCGGGACTTAATCCGGATAATATGCATGCGGAGGTTGTGGATGGCAACAATCCGTTAGCAGTGGCGGATGCATATCGGCGGAAACGACCTCTATTAGAAGGGGGTCAGGGTCCTGTTTTGCTGGATGTTATTTGCTATCGCCAATCGGGACATTCCCCGAGTGACCAGTCATCTTACCGTGACCATCAAGAAATAGAGATGTGGAAGTCTGTTGACCCTATTATCGAATTTGCTGAAAAGATTAAGTCTGCAGGGCTTACCACGGATACGGAATTGGAAAAGATAAAGGAATACGCTCAAAAGAAGGTTAAGAAGGCATGTCAATTAGCAACGAGCCTTGAAATATCACCACGAATGAAACTAACTCAGATTTCAGGGCTTGCAGAAGTGATGTTCTCAAATCAAGAGGAGAAAGAACTACCAGGACTTGAACATCCGTCAGATGTTTTAATTCCGTATGAAGACAATCCGAGATTGCAGAAGATAGAAAAGAAATCAAGGTTTGGATTGGATGAGAATGGTAAGCCATTAAAGGCGACCCAGGCAGTTACCTTTGGTGAGGCTATTTTTGAGTCGATTTTGTATCATTTTTACCATGATTCTCGGCTTATTGCTTATGGTGAAGAGAACCGTGATTGGGGTGGAGCATTTGCGGTGTATCAGGGGTTAACGGAAGCATTGCCCTATCATCGGTTGTTTAACTCACCCATTTCAGAAGGTGCAATAGTGGGAACAGCGGTCGGTGTCGCTATGGAAGGAGGTAGACCATTAGTCGAACTGATGTATTGTGATTTTATGGGTAGGGCGGGTGATGAGGTTTTTAATCAATTGCCGAAATGGCAGGCAATGTCTGCTGGTGAATTGAAGATGCCAGTAGTGTTGCGTGTTTCAGTAGGAGCGAAGTATGGGGCTCAGCATTCGCAGGACTGGACTGCCTTGTGTGCTCATGTGCCTGGGTTAAAGGTTGTTTTTCCTGCGACTCCGTATTCTGCGAAAGGGCTAATGGCTTCTGCGTTGAGTGGTAGCGACCCCGTTGTTTTCTTTGAAAGCCAGCGATTGTATAATCAGGTTGAAATATTCCATAAACAGGGAGTGCCAAAGGAGTATTATCGTATACCTATTGGGGAGCCAGAGATAATTAAGGAAGGGAAAGACCTGACTATTATGACATTTGGTGCGACCTTATATCGGGCATGGGAAGCGGTGAAACGTTTTGAGGAGGAATATGGAATTAGCGTAGAGTTGATAGATGGACAGACGTTAGTGCCGATTAATTATGAGCCGATTGTTGAATCGATTAAGAAGACAGGGTTGTTAATATTAGCAAGTGATGCTTGTGAACGAGGTAGTTATTTGCATACGGTTGCAGGTCATATTACTCAAATTGCTTTTGATTATTTAGATGCACCCGTTTGTGTAATTGGTTCACAAAATTGGATTGTTCCACCAGCAGAGTTGGAAGAGAGTTATTTCCCACAGCCGTTTAGTTTCCTTGATGCATATCATCAACAGATAAAACCATTACCCAATTATACCCCGCATACATTTCGCTCACCTGAAATGTTTGTCAACTTAAATCGTAAAGGGGTGTAATAAGAAACAGGTATAAATGAAAAGTATCGCATTAACATTTATGAAATGGACAGGTATTGTTCTGGTTGTTTTATTGGTTTTTATTTGGTTCTGGGTAATACTTCCATTTTGGGGTGTTTATCCTTTTAATTTTCAACGATATAAAGAGAGAACGCCAATTCCATCGTGGGTTTTAGAGTGTTGGGTTTGGGAGGATGACCAAAATACTGCGGAAGCAACGGTTGAACTTGTTGATGGCTATATTGAACATGACTTTCCTGTGCGGACTATCTTGATTGATAGTCCGTGGTCGTTGCGGTATAACGATTTTGTGGTGGATGAAAACCGATTTCCTAACCCATCTCAGTTTTTTAAATATTTTGAAGACCGTGGGATTCGTGTCGTTCTCTGGATGACATGTATGGTTAACAGTGAGAACCCTGATACTGCGATAAGGGATTCTACGGATTTTTATCGTGAGGCAAAATCGAAAGGATATTTATTAGGGAATGGTGTGCAGATAAAGTGGTGGAAAGGTCGAGGTGGTTTTGTCGATTATACCAACCCACAAGCAATGCAATGGTGGAGGTCATTACAAAATCAGGTGTTAGATTTTGGAATTGATGGTTGGAAATTAGATGGTTCTGCGACACTTCTTCGAACTTCGTTGGGTTCGTTGCCAATGTTTTATGTCCGTAGTTATAGCGGGATAATGACACCGCGGAGATATATGAACTTGTATTATGGTGAAGAACTTAATTACGGGAGAACAAGAAATCCTGAGTTTGCCACATTATCACGCTCTATTGACTCCCCGACCCCATGGGCACATCCAGAAGGGTTTGCACCGTTGAGTGCCTCAACCGTGAATTGGGTTGGTGATAATAAGCATGAATGGGATTATGAGAAGAAGGGACTTGAGCGAGCCATACATTGTATTTTGCGGAGTGCCAAATTGGGCTATTGTGTTATAGGTTCTGATGTGGCAGGTTATCATGGAGCGGAACCTATCCCTGCAGATTTGTATATCCGTTGGGCACAGTTTTCTACCTTTTGTGGCTTGTTCTTGAATGGTGGTCATGGTGAACGTCGGATGTGGAAACGAAGCGAGAGAGAGTTTGAAATTATCCGTAGATATTCATGGCTACACACAGAATTGCTCCCCTATATGTATAGTTATGTGGCACAATGGAGCAATGGAGGGGAACCGCTTATGCGACCTATGAAGCAAGGAAAATATCAATACATGTTTGGAGATTGGCTACTTATAGCACCTATCTATCAGAAGCTCAACCAACGGGTTGTCGAACTGCCATCAGGGGACTGGCGATGGTGGTTTGATGATACTAAGGTTATTCATGGAAAACAATCTATAACGAAGACCTATAACATGGATGAATATCCAGTCTTTATAAAGGACGGTGCTATTATACCTATGTATATTCAACGTGACTATACAGGTATTGGTAGTAAGGATTGGGAAGGTTATCTCGTTTTGAATATCTACCCAGCAGGAAATTCCTCTTTTACTGTTTATTATCCTGACTACTCTGGAACATTAACAGTTGATGTTTCAAAAACATCAGAGTTAAAAGTTAGTTTGAATGGTGTTATTAAGCCTTGTATTTTGCGAATCCTCTTGCAGTATGAACCGAAGGAAGTGCTACGGGATGGTGAGCCATATAAGGAGTATACATACCATTCGGAACAACAGCGGTTAATAATTAAAGATTCCAGTCCTGCTGTGAATTCGTATACAATACGTTGAACAATAACGAGAGGTATTTTTGCGGGAGAGGGATAGATTGCTAAATATTTTAATGATTGCGGTATCTCTGTTTATCCTGCGGTGCTCCCTGTTCGGTAGCCAGCTAAATCAACGGTTACAAATCGATACCCTAAATTGTGTAGTTTTTGAACTATTTGTGAGCGGATAGGCTCTGATACCAGACGCGCTATATCATTTGGTTCCACTTCAATTCGTGCAAGGTTCTGATGGCTACGAACACGATATTGACTGATGCCCAACTCTTTAAGTACCTTTTCTGCAGATTCAATTCGTTGCAGTTCTTCAATGGTGATGGGTAACCCTGTTGGAACACGTGAAGATAGGCAGGCAAAGCTGGGCTTATCTGCAGTGGGTAGTTGCCTTTGTTTGCTGAGCATTCGGATTTCTGATTTGAACATACCCACATCGGATAGAGGTGTTAGGATTTCGTATTCTTGCATGGCTTTTCTACCGCTTCGTGTTAAGTCGTTTAGATCGTCTGCGGTCTCACCACAGGCAATAGCCTCAATTCCGTTTTCTTGTGTGTATTTTTTCATTGTTTGAAAGAGATTACTTTTACAGTAGTAACAGCGGAGAGGGTCATTTTGTCGGTAGCGCTCGTCATTAAACTCGCTGGTTTTAATTACGTCGATGTTCCAGCCATGAGAAAGAGCCATATCTAAGGCACTGGTGAATTCATCGCGTGGCAAACTTGGAGTGTCTGCGATGAGGAGAACGCAGCGATTATTTAAGACCTCATTGCCAATAGCGGAAAGATATGTGGAATCAACACCACCAGAATATGCGATGGCTAATGATGAGAAGCGTCGCAAATATTCAATTAGTTTTTTTTCTTTTTCTAAGGCTTCTTCTAAACTGAAATCCATACATCATTTTTCCTATTCTGTGTTATTTAATTATACTCGTTATAGAGCCTTCCATCCCGTTATGATCAATATGCTCTAATTTTACTTTGCAGAGTTTGTTTTCTAAAGATTCATGAAAATCTGCCATGACACGGATATAGTTATCGGTATATCCTTGCCAATAGCCACCCTCTTTTTCTTCAAATAAGACCTCGCGAACGGTTCCGATTGCCTTTTCATAGAATATTTTTCTTTTCTTTTGACTTAAATCAATCAGTTGGTGAACGCGATGCTCAATCTCGTTTGGTGCTATGTTATCTGGAAATGACCATGCGGGTGTTCCTTCCCGTGGTGAATATGGGAATATATGAAGGAAATAGATAGGCAGTTCTTCGAGAAAGGTAAGTGTTTCATTGAAAAGTGAAAGGGTCTCTCCTGGGAAACCTGTTAATACATCAGCACTAATACCAATGTCGGGGACTGTTTCAATGGCAAGGAGAACATAATCGCGATAGTTTTCTCTCGAATAGGGTCTGTTCATGCGTTTTAGTATCGTGTTTGAACCCGACTGTAATGGGATGTGTAGATAAGGAACCAGCGGATAATTTGGGTTTTTCATACGAGTTAGTATATCGATGTTAAGAGAGTTTAATTCAATAGAACTCAAACGGACCCTTAAATTATTCCCGAATTCGTTGGAAATCATATCTAATAATGAAATCAAATTTTTCCCATCATCTTTATAATTACCGATATTAATTCCTGTTAGAACGATTTCTTTTGTTCCCGCTTCAATACGCCAGGCAATCTCCCGTAAAATAGCATCCGCAGGTCTTGACCTTGATGGACCACGCAGGTAGGGGATAATGCAATAGGAACAGAAGGAATTGCAACCTTCCTGTATTTTAATGTTTGCACGGTGGAATGAAGGGATAGAAATAGGTTTAGTATTTGTGAAGCACTCTAACGAGGTGAGTTTCCAATCGGAGCCTGTTAATATTTCGGGTGTATCGCGTTTTGTCCCTTTTATGTGAGAAAACCAATCTAATTTCCGCTTATTATCAACGATTAGGTCAATGCCCTCAATCTTTTTTAAAACCTCTATGTCTTTCTCCACATAACAGCCAATTACAACAATTTCAGCGTTAGGGTTGCGTTGTATTGTATGTCGGATGACTTTACGACACTTTGCCTCTGCTTCATGGGTTACCGCACATGTATGAATGATACATAAATCTGCAGGTGAAGATTTATCGGCAATTTCATAGCCTAATTCGTAGAGTCTTTGCAACATAGCATCCGACTCTGCTTGATTTAATCTACATCCCAAAGTATGTATATATACATATCGCATATTGTTAGTATGAGCCCTGTTAATAATGGCGGTAGTGGTTTTGATATAAATTATACATGTTATAATGAGGCAAAATACGATTAAAAGTTACCATGAATTGGGAGTTTGTGTTTTATCATTTCTATCTATTCTGTTTTATTTATTTTTTTGTTGTTTTTCTGTCTTTTTTACCTGCATATATGCCTCCATCTCTTCTATTAATCTCCCATATTAAAATTCCTTTTTATATAAACCTTAAATAGGATTTATTCAGGGTCCCATTTTTGAAATGTTACTCCTATATCCATTTCTTATCGTACCAGCGTTCTAAGGTCTCTATAAATTTCCTGAAAGAAGCGTCCTGACATCTTTGAAAATTTTCAAAAGGGATATTTTCCGCAATTTTTTTAAATATTGATGGTGAAAATGGGATTCCTTTTTCTTTTAATGCAAATTTCAGAGATTCTTTTGGTTTTTTGGGTTTTGTTATTCCTTTTTCCCAATATCCTTTCGATATAAGACACTTTTTTAATTCTTGATAATTATCCCAACCTAACTTTTTTGAAATAATTTGCGATTCTACCCACAGCCAGATTTCTAATTCAGGGGCAAATACAATAACCTTCACATTTTCTTTTGCCCAGCCATTATATACAAGTTGTGTTTCTATTTCTATTTCTATTTCTTCGCGAGTCTTTTTTTCCTGACCACTTCCTTCAAGATCTAAAAATACCATTGCATAGCGATATTGTTTCAAGAACTTTCTCAAAAAATCACTTGCGTTTTTGTATACCCCTGCATCACGATTAGGCTCTTTATAAATATCACAAAAATCGTTCAACTTCTTTTCCGGAAACAAACGAGAAAGTAAGCCTTTTATCCCCTGTGACATATCATTATCCGCCACTAAAAAGACAATATCTTTCATTGCAATACCCCTGCTGCATGGAGTGAAGCAATATCTACTTTTTCACGCCAATCTTTAAGTTTTGGATGATTTATTCCTTTTATCACATCTATGCACCCCGATTCTGTCTTTGAAAAACATAGAATTTCTTTTAGTTCAGCAAGATTTAATATTGCAGGAGAATGCGTTGCCAGAAACACCTGACTTTTATATACCGAAGAAAGAGACTGATAAATACATTCTATAGCGAGCGGATGTAATCCATTCTCCGGCTCCTCAATCATATATATTTTGTCTTTTTCTGACAAATAAGGAATAATTGTTTGTGCTAAAATGCGTAATGTTCCGTCCGAAATAACCCAAGAAGGCAATTCCAAGCCATTTTTATGAATAATACTAAGATATAAAAACCTATCTTCCATTCTTTCCCTTATTTGAATATCTTGAACTTCGGGTAAAGCAGATTGTATATGTTCAAGCCATAATGTAAAGGCTTTCGGATTTTTTTCCTTTAAGTTTTGTATCACTTTCGGTAGATTGGATCCATCCGTCTGGAAAGAAATAGGAACATCGGGTCTACATGAAACACGCATATTATTACTATTCAATTGCAGAAATTGAATCCCTTCCATAAGTACGTTCTTTAACCAGAGAGATACAGGAAATCGTTCTTCATCCTCTGGTGTCCCTGCAAGCGATGCTTTATATGGACCAATCTTATAAATTATATTCCATTCTGTAGTTTCCGATTTAAAATATCCACTTCCTGGTGCATTTTTTGAAATTACTTTTCTCCAGCCCGGTGGCGTTTTTTTCCGTCTCGAAACAACAATGTGGTCAGGAGCCTTTAATTCTTGAGGAAAAAGGTCTTCATCTCTTTCTTTTTTCCCATTTCTATGAATATTTTCACTCCCTTTCTTTATTAACCATAGATTTTCGTCTTGAATGCTGATCCCATTAATGGTATCGGAATGTAAAGACATTTCATAACGAACTGTATTATATTCATCGTCTTTCAATTGTTTTTGAATCTCTTCAGGGATTTTTATTTGCAAAGCAATTTCAAATTGTTCCCCCTCTTTTCTCCATAATAACTCTTTAAAGTGAGACACTCTTTTTTGAATTGCATTCTGAGGTCCCTCTCGAAGAATATCATGGATTAAACAAATCGTATCAAAAAAAGTGCTTTTTCCACTTGCATTAGGACCAACAATTATCTGAAAGGGTTCGAGTTGTATATCAATATACTTAAATGCCTTGTAATGTAAAATTTCTAAACGTCTAATCATTTTTTATAACCCCAATATTCTTTATATTCAAATTCGAACTTATGTTTTTATAATGGGATATAATTAATTACTTATTATTATATTCTTTTCTATCTTTTGAACCGAAATTTAAAAAGTATCAGTTATTACATTGACAAGGGCATTCCTTCCGAAATAATTGTTATATCAAAGCGACAATTATATTTATGAAACTTGTCTCCTCTAAATATAACACTATTTTCCCCATGTTGTAACTGGGGAATCTCTCCTTCTGGAATAATATCGCGAACAAACTCTCCTTTTTCGTTGTAAAGTTTACAATTATCTTTAGATACAAATTCAATATAACTACCGCTCTTTATTTCTATCGGGAAGGTCAAAATTATATCTCCTATCTGAACCGATGGATTTTCTATCTTTACTGATTTAAAAGGAATAGCAGAAATAGGACCCAATCCCACCTCTACCTTTTTTCCCACGGGAATATTGTTAACACCAATTGTCAATGTTGCAATACTCTTAAAATTAACCCAATAATGATACATCGGATAAGCAAAGGACATAATATCGCTCGACCCACTAAAAAAATCCTTCCGCATTCGTGTATGTTGCCATTCATACCGTGATAATTGATACGACTCAGGTTCAACAAGTTCAAAATATCGCCAACCCGTAAAATCTACCGTAACATAATGGTCTGCAAAACCACCTATTAAATGTTTGGGAGACGCTATCTGAAAGTTAAGCACCTCACCCTGCCCATCCCCTTTTATCCAAACTCCCAACCCACGAGTTGAGAAGTCCACCATATTTTGAATATCCTTGCGAAATACTGCCCAGGAGCGTTCCTGCTCTGCATCTACATTCTCCGCTCTCAATATAGCTTTCAACTTACTATCCTCCGCTTTTTCAAGTGGATATTCAAGCGTTGCAGATACCCCCTTTTGTGTTTCCGCTTTACTAAACTCATTTTCAACACGAAAATTTGCAAGTAATTTAGCATCGGGATGGTCTTCTTCTTCCGTCTCAAGCAGTGCCTCTATACGCATTTTTAAGGGCTGAGATGCATACGGATTATTCACACTAAAACTATTTGATGTATCATTTAGGTTTATTTTATGTTTTATATATGTAACAGGACGAAATTGATATTGCCCATTTTCATCCACATCCAGAGTAAACTCCGCGCCAGGTTCTATTAATTTTTCCTTTATAGATTCTGGCACAATATTTTTCATTCGGAGTTCTTCATATTTTCTCGCTATCTTTGCAAATCGTTGAAATTTATCACTATTTAGATTTTTGGGAGTAAATCCTACCACATACGACAAACTACTATTCGTCGCTAATGCCTTCGCACAAATATATTCAAATTCATCCGACATACTTCGTTCTGGCTGGACACCATCCCAATCAAAAATTCCCCACCACCCTAAATTCGTAGGGAGAAACGAGTATTTCCACTGGCGATTGCTAACAATATGATAGTCCACAAATTCTTTCTTCCCTCGCATCGGACAATCCCATGCACCCATTCGAGAACGAACACACCAGAGGTGATGTGAAAAAGTACTCATTTCCATAATGGGAGACTTGTTAAGCCGACGAATCAATTCATATACAAATTTCGCAGAATAATGCCATGTATTCTCCCAACCTCCTAATACATCCGAACCATCCAGAGCATCTAAATATACCATGTCAAAACCACAATAGTTATACAAATCTGCTGTCCGTTGAATCACTTCTGTAAAAAGAGTTGAATTAACATCCGGCACAAACAAGCCGAAACATTCTTTTAGATGATGAACTTTAGCACCTTTTTTGTGAGCGGAAACCTTTGTTCCATACGCTCCCCGTTCACATTCCACAAATGTAAACGGTGCACTCTTCTGAACATCTTTATATATAATCAGTTCATCATCAATCCGCAACGTTGCACTATTACGAACAAAAAAACCTGTGATTGCTGACATTGCCTCCGTACTTTCTTCAACAATAACTCGACTATCCCCCGCCTCTAAATCCTCCGCCAAGGTAAACGTTTTATCCGAAGCCAATCGGGTATCGGGAACAGGTGTTACCCAGGGCGTTTTCTTATCTATAAAAAAGGAATAGGTATGCAAACCCGCATACAAACCTGCTTGATGTATCGTATCAATAACTGTTTTCAAACTATCCCTACCCCGTGGATACAATTCAGGGTTCACCTCAAAATCACCCCATCGAAACGGATGTCCCCCATGAAAATCTATTTGGGTTGCCCCAACACTTTTCGCTACTTCTATCCATTGGGATACCGTTTCCTCCGTGACATACTCACTTGTGGAAATTAAATAAGAACCCTGATTTACCTTCGCATCTAAAGCCCACGGTCCACCTATATCCGATTGAGGCAATTCTGGTGATGATTTTATGGCATCTTTAAGTGCGTTGCGAATGTTATCCATCGGACCGGCAATTAAGGCTCCTTTTGTCCCTTCAAAACCGAATCGTTTATAAACAATGAAACCGCTTACTTTAGAACATAACCCGGGTATCTGATTGCAATTCGTTTTCAGGTCCAGTGCCAGAGGAGTAACTGCAAAAGCATCTTCAAAAGTCCCTTTCAAAGTTAGCGGTATTTCCGCATAAGAAATTTCTTCCGCCTTATCCCACGAAACCGACCGCACCTCAAAAACAATCCGTTGAGGACCCGTAACAACATGAAATACCACCTGCCCCGCAACCGCTCCAAAATCAGCTGTCAATACTGCACCCTCATACCTAACCGCCTTTACAGGGAAACTTTGGTTTTCTCCCTTCAACACAGCAAACGGTATCTTCTTCGCTTTATCCAGATAATCCCTCCCCGTGGCTTTATCCACAAACTGCGTTATACCCCCCGCATCATCCATCCCCATCTTAAAACTATCCGTTTCCACTACAACTTCTGCTTGTAGAGAAAAAATGAAAGAAACATGTACACAAATAAAAAATACTCCCATAGATAACCTTTTGTAAATACGATAATATTTCATGTGAGAAAAGCAAAGATTAAAAAACATTTGGAATTCCTTTCAAAAGTTATTTACAAATAATGATTTCCTTTTGATAATATATTAATACTATTTTAAAACCTATAAAAAATAACAAGGAGAATTATTATGAAAAATTCACAAATAAAACATAATAATTTTACACCTACCCGTAGAGACTTTATCAAAGCAAGTGCAGTGACAGGCGCATCTTTTTTTATTGCCCATCACGCCTTTTCAGAGCCAGCCCCACTAAAAGTAGGTATCATTGGTTGCGGTAGACGTGGAATCGGAGCAGGATTGGACTGCGTCCGTTCCTCTCCAAATATTAAAATAACTGCCATCGGCGACCTTTTTCCAGATGCTATCCAGAAATGTAAAGAAAAATTATCACAATTAGGCGATGCTTTTCAGGTAGAAGATAAAAATTGTTTTACCGGTTGGGATAATTATAAAGGTGTTCTGGAAACAGATATAGATATTGCCATTCTCTCTGCTCCACCAGCATTTCGTCCACAACATTTCCAATATGCCATTGAAATGAATAAACATGTCTTCATGGAAAAACCCGTTGCAGTAGACCCTCCCGGTATCCGTTCCATTTTAGCAACAGGCGAAAAAGCAACTGAGAAAAAACTAAATGTCGTCGCAGGCACACAACGCCGGCATCAGAAGCCATATCTATCTTTAATTAAGCGTATACATGAAGGAGCCATCGGCGATATCGTTTCTGCTTCTTGCTATTGGATTGGCGACTATGATTACTATACACCTGTTCCTCGTGACCCTTCCTGGTCAGATATGGAATATCAACTCCGCAACTGGAATTACTATACATGGATTTCAGGAGACCATATTGTCGAGCAACATGTGCATAATATTGATGTGATTAATTGGGTATTAAATGCTCATCCTATCCGTGCTATCGGTATGGGTGGAAGACAACAACGAACGGGGCCCGAATTCGGGCATATTTATGACCACTTCTTCGTAGAATTTGAATACCCCGGTGGCATACGCGTAACCAGTGCTTGCAGACAGAACAAAGATACATTCAAACGCGTTGGCGAATATGTGGTTGGCACACGCGGAAAAGCAGAACCCGGTAAATATATCTTTACGGATAAAGAATATCCCTACTCCGGCGAAAATAACAACCCTTACGAACAAGAACATGCTGATCTCATTTCCGCTATACGCAATGGAACCTATATCAACGAGACAAAAGCCATCGCTGAAAGCACCTTAACCGCTATTATGGGACGCATGTCTGCATATTCTGGGCAGGAAGTTACATGGGACTGGGTTTTGAACGAGTCAAAACTGAACTTGTTTCCTGAAAAATTAGACTTTGGACCGATGCCCGTTCCACCTGTTGCCATCCCTGGCGAAACGGAATTAATATAGATTGGTTTTTTGTCTGACAGGTCAGATGTGTCCGAATTTTCAATTAATGTAATTGTTGGTTGAATATGGCGGGTTAGCTGGGTTTTATTTTGCCGAGATTGAGAATTGATGCGGGTGGTATTTTAACGTCTTTGATTTCCAATATCATTCCGCGTTCGGTTTTGATTCGTAGGTTATACATCCCAGCAGGAACGGGTTTGAATTGTATGTTCCCCGCTTCATCTGTGTGTGCATCGCAGGGCCACCATGGTCCCAATTTGGGATGAAACATCATCAGTCCTACATTTTCATTTGAAATAGGTTGGTCGTCTTTATCAAGCAACTGGAATTCAACAGTGCTTGCCTCCAGCATCAGGATTTGCATATCTTCGAGGTAATCGGCGTCTGTTGGCGGAATCTCAAAATAGTTATTCGGAAAATAATGTAGGATAGGGTCCCATGCTCGGATAAAAACGCCTTTGTTTTTAGGTATTGTAATAGTACTAACTCCATCTGGTCCGCTTAAATTTCCGCGAGCAATAGGTTCGTCAAAAGCATTTGGCTTTTCTGTTGCAATACCTGCCATTTTTTCCAAAGGTTTGCCAGTGCTGTCAATAATGGTGATTTTCCCGATAACCCATGGACTGGGAGTTGTTGATGTCGGGGGTTCTGATATAGTATGTTCAGGGGTTTGTTGAGGAGTAGAGGTTGTAGATATTTTTTCTGATTGAGCCGATGTAGGCTGTGGTTCTGTGCTTTTTTGACTGCATGAATTGAATAACAAAAACAAAAAAATGAGCGGAAGGATTATTGTGTATTTATTCTGTTGTTGTGTCATAAGTGCTACGAAATTGATGTTGATAAAGTTGATAATAAATTCCTTGTTGTTTTAATAGTTGTTCGTGTGAACCCTGTTCCACAATTTTTCCATGGTCTAAAACTAAAATTCGGTCTGCGTTCATGATGGTCGAGAGCCGATGAGCGATGATAATACTTGTTCGCCCTTTTAAGAAGGTAGTTAGGGCTTCTTGTATATATTTTTCGCTTTCGGAATCTAAGTTAGATGTTGCTTCATCAAGAAGTAGCAACTCTGGATTTTTTAGAATGGCACGTGCCAAGGCGAGCCGTTGTCTCTGTCCGCCAGAAAGTAATTGTCCAAACTCACCTAAATTGCTGTCTAATCCATTGGGCATTTGAGAGACGAATTCCTGTGCGTGTGCCATGATGAGAGCTTGCTCGATTTGTTCATCTGTAATGTTGGTATTTCCCCCAGTAAGGTTATCGCGAACCGAGCCTGAAAAAAGGATTGTCTCTTGTGTAACAATCGCTATTTGCCGTCTTAGACTTTCCAATGTGGCTTTGCGAATGTCTATGTCGTCAAAGTAAATGGCACCTTGTTTAACATCATAAAACCGAGGGATAAGTTTTACAATAGTAGTTTTGCCTGAGCCACTGGGACCGACTAACGCAACCTTTTCTCCACGTTGGATTGAGAAGTTTAAGTTGTCCAGGACAAACTTTTTACCGTCATAGGAAAAAGAAACATTTTCGAATCGTATTTCTTTGGATAAAGGTTTTAACGGAACTGCTTGTGGGTCATCCTGAATATCTGGTTGAAGGTCTAAATATTCAAAAACGCGTTCTGCACTGGCAACACTGGTTTGTATCATGTTGTTTACTGTAGATAATTTGCGGACAGGGTCAAGAATCATAGCGAGGGCAAGATATACCTGCAATAAATCGCCCATATCTAACCGATAGTTAATGACACGATATCCACTAAATAGAATGAAACCAGAGAAACCGACCACGAGGATAAATTCTGTAATGGGTTCCGTAGCAGAATCTGCTTTGACCATTTTCCTTAAAAATTTGCGTAGTCGCGATGCCTCAATATCATATCGTTGTTTCAAAAAATTTTCCATTTGGAAGCCTTTAATGATAAGAATCCCTCGTGTTGTCTCATTAATAATTGAGGCGAGGTCTGCGACCTTCATCAAGGAACGCCGAACACTTTTACGGACATATAACCCTAACTGAATTAAGGCATAACCTAATGGAGGTAAAACACATATCCCGACGAGGGTTAACCATGGGTCTACACTGATGGCTACGATAAGAAATGTCAATGCTTTGAAAGGTTCTCGGAGTACTTTGATAAAGGCATTGGACAAGCCACGATTGACCATGAATATGTCATTGCTGAAACGGGCTACTACGTCCCCTGATGAATGGGATTCAAAGAAACCTAATGATTGAGTCATTATATTCTGGTACATCTTTTTGGATAAATCAACGGAAACGAAAGCACCTACGGAACCTGCAGAATATTCCTGAAAGAAACGAGCACAACCACTAATAAATGTGAGCACAATCACGATAACAATCGCAATAGATAGAGCAAATAATTTGCGAGCCCTCATTTTATCTACGAGTTGGAGGAAGGTTTTATCCCATTCTGCTGGTGAGGTATTGAACCATTTATGAATATTCGTGTCCCATTTTTGAATATCCTTCGCATACTTTATAGCAGGGTCTTCTTCGGGATGAAAGAAACTCTCATTTTGAGATTCTTTTGGCTGATATAACGTTAGTTTTACAGCGGTGCCTAAACTTACTATCATTGTTCCAAACGAAAAAGCAATAACCAGAGAGAGAGCAATGGCTAAAAGGAGCCGAGATTTATACACCAATGCATATCGGAGGAGGCGAAGATATACCTTCCATCCGGAACTTGAACCTTTATGTTCCGGTAGAAGAGAGTTTGTTACAGGTTCTGTATGTATTGGTAAAAGTTCCATAAAATAGTAGTAAGCGGATAAAGGATAGTGTTAGTTACTCCTAATGGCTATTTTATTCAGTTTTTCAAGGATGTGTTCTGCTTGTGTCATTATATCGTTAATAATTTCTGCTATACTTTTAATTTCATATATTCGACCAACAACCTGACCACAAGCAATACATCCACGATTTACGTCTCCGCTGAGATAGGCTTCTTTTCCTACTTTACCAGAGATAACGGGGAGGAGTTCTTCAAGAGTTGCCCCTGCTTTTTCCATAGTTGCAACAGTTAATGCTGCTTCATTTTTTATGATTCGAGCTGGATTCCGAATAGAACGTTCAACCACTATAGTATCGGTCTCTTGTGCTTGAACAAGCCACCGTTTGAAATTCTCATGCATAGGAGATTCTTTTGAAGCCATGAATCGTGTTCCCATAAGGATAGCATCCGCACCTAAACATAAAGCGGAGATAAGTCCTTTGCCATCGCAAAATCCGCCTGCTGCAACAACAGGAATTGAGACAGACTCGGCGGTTTTCGGTAATGCTATTAATGTTGGCACATCGTCCATTCCTGGATGTCCGCCACATTCGAAACCAACAATAGTGACAGCATCAACGCCAACCCGCTCTGCTTTCTGGGCAAAACGTACTGCTGGAACTTTGTGAATAACTTTCACTCCTGCGGATTTTAGTTTTGGCAGATACGGTTCTGGGTTTCTTCCAGCGGTTTCGACAACAGGAATTCCCTCTTCACAAACAACATCGACATAAGCTTCGGTCATATCGTTTGGCATAATTACTGGAAGCATGGAAATATTGACCCCGAACGGTTTATCGGTCATGTCTCGTGTTCTTTTTATTTCGGCTCGTAGTTCTTCACCTGTAGGGAAAGAAACTGCAGTGATAAAACCTAATCCGCCTGCGTTGGAAACGGCGGATACCATTTCCGCTTTGGCTAACCACTGTAAGCCTCCCATCAGGATAGGGTATTTAATGCCTAACATTTTTGTGATTCGTGTTTCGAATGTGAACATAGTTTTTTCCTATATTAATATTCAGAAGTATAACATAAAATTATTTTTTCAGGAGTGATAGCTCCATTTTAAAAACATACTTAATCTGGTTCTTCTTCAAATGTTTCATCTTCTATATGTTTTTTAACAAATGTAGTTGTATCTTGTTCTGTTTCTGTTTTTTCTTCGGTAACCTTTACGATTCTGCCTTGGAAATGCTCTAACAAATCGTTAATCTGCGGTTTCTTTCTGAGTTCATGTGCAAGTTCAGGGGATACTAAATCTTTGAAATGTGTTTTCCGTTGAGATGAGGTTTTTTGGGTAGTTATTTTTGATGATTGTTGAACCACCTGTATTTCGTTTGTAGAATATCGCAGGTTATTCATTATTTTCATTATCATTTGTTGTGTTGATTCTTTATTAAGAATGGAGATGGCGGATGTATCTGATGGGTCTACATATATGGTAGTTGTTTTTGTGGCTTTATGATAAGTTATATGTATTTTACCTAATCCAAATCGGAGGTCTGAACTTTCTTTTGCTATTTCAAAAAGGACCTTTGGAGTGATTTCTTCTGTAGCAGATACTTTTTCCGCTTTCGTTTCTGCTTGGGTTTGATGGTCTATGTTTGTTTCTGCTTTCGTTTTTGGAATTTTTGGGGGAGGGTTTAATTTTTCTGAATCCGCAGTTTTCGGTATAGATTCCGTAATTACTGGTTTATCTAACGTTTTTTTTTCCGACGCCTTTGTAATTTTGTAGTCCTGTGTCGGTTTTTCCTGGACAGAGCGGGGTGTGTATGGATATTTTAATGAATCCTCAATCTGTATAAGTTTTTCGAGAATACTCTCAATAGACAGGTCGCTACCTACTTTGCAATTTTTAACGAAGAAAGCCTCTAAGGCGGTTCGATGTGATAATTGAGAAGTAAATGTCTGATTTAGGTTTGCTAATTGTTCTACAAAACGGATTAATTGGATAATGGAGAATCGTTCTGATTGTTCCTTTAAACGTTGGATGTCCTCTTCGGGTAGGAAAAGTTGATTAGGGTCTTGTGTCGTTTTTAATATTAATAAATTCCGTATATGTCGGATAAATTCTTCGACGAACTGAGCCAAATCTTTTCCTGAATTTGAAATTTCATCAATAATATTTAAAATCTTTAATATATCCTTTTCAAGAAGACTCTGTACTAACTGGTCAATTTTTTCTGCTTCAATCAAACCTAAAATATCTTGAACATCTTTGTAGGTAATCTCTCCTTCACAATACGTCATGAGTTGGTCTAAAATACTCTCCGCGTCACGAACTCCGCCATCCGCAGAACGTGCAATGGCATAGAGGGCTTCTTTTGTTGCTTTTCGTTTTTCTGCTTTGGTGATATGTTCCAGTAGGTTTACAATATCTGGCACAGCCACCCTTCGAAAATCATATCGCTGACAGCGGGAAATAATTGTAGCGGGAATCTTATGTGCTTCAGTAGTTGCGAGAATAAAGATAGCATGAGAGGGAGGCTCTTCCAATGTTTTTAGTAAGGCATTAAACGCTGCAGACGAGAGTTGATGAACTTCATCGATAATATATACTTTGTATCGTGCATGAGCAGGTGCTAACCGAACCGCCTCGCGAATTTCACGAATATTATCTACACTATTATTAGAAGCCCCGTCAATTTCCTGTACATCCAGATGGGTACCTCTTCCTATTTCTATACAATTGTCACACTTATCGCATGGCTCTGGAATAGGTTTATCCGAACTCTGACAATTTAAAGCTTTTGCAAGGATACGAGCAGTTGTCGTTTTACCAATTCCACGCGAACCAATAAATAATAATGCATGATGTATCCGCCCAGAAGAAACAGCATTTTTTAGTGTTCGGGTAATATGTTCCTGTCCAACGACCTCATCAAATTGTTGAGGTCTCCATTTTCGAGCAAGAACATGATATATATCATTCGGTTTCGGCATAAATATATCCCTGCCATTTATGTAAAAAGTGCTCGCGCACCCACCTTCGAACGATACGCCCAGAACGGCCACGGAGCAGTTAGCTCGGGCCCGGCGACCCTACAGCACACAGACAGAATCAACTACGGCTGCTTCCTTCCGGACCTGACCGGGTTTGTTGCCTGCCTGTTGAGTAGGACCAAGCCGTCAACACCACTTACTCCGCGCCAGCTAAAGGACATACCGCCCTCGGGAGGGAATTCAGCCTCGCTAAAGCGGATTTGCGAGTTCAGGAACGCCGCTTCGTTCCCACCTAGCGCGAGCACTATTATTATAACGATTTTCCAGCAAAAAGGCAACAAGAACATAGCCAAAATTATTCTTCTAATTTTAGAACCCTGCGAAGATGCTGAATTGTAGGTAGGTGGCTTGCATTTAAGAACACAGGCAGGGCTTTGATTGTGCCCACTATTGAACGACGCTGGGAACGGTAAATCATTCGCAGAGCGGTAATTGGCATAAGTATTGTTTTTGTAATAATATCTAATCCAAAAATAATAGTTTTCAAAATTAGACTGTGTGGCTTTTTTTTAATTTTTTCAACGAGGGGTGTTATTATTCTGGGTGAAACAAAACAGGCAGAACGGATAAGACGGTTATCCTCTGTTCCCTTCCAATGAAAATAATCCTCGTATACTATGGGATTTTCTTTTAATATCCCTTCTTCTATTGCTCTTTTTCTTAATTCAGTGCCAGGGTAAAATCGAAGTGAGAAAAACAATGGCATGAACGGTCTCGGTGTCCGAGATAGGGTAAGAGCTGTATTCAATCTATCCTCTAATGTTTCAAATGGATTGTCTAAAATAATATCATAGTAGATGCCTACAGGATATTCAGATACAATCTGTGCTGCTTTCAGGAAAGTCTCAGACTTGGTAGGTCGCTTATAAATCTCAATGCACGTTCGGTCACTTCCACTTTGCAAGCCCATATTGGCCCAGGTCATCCCTGCATCTACAAGAATAGACATGCGTTCATGCGATACCTCGCGAGCAGTGGTCTTTGCAATAAAAGGTAAACCGATACGCTCTTTATATGCTTTACAAAATTCTTTAATATATTCCATATCTGAGGCAAAGAAGCAGTCGTCAGTTATATCAACATAAAAAATAGGGGGGCCTTCCTTCATTGCCAGTTCTAATTCTTGAATCACATGTTCCACACTGCGATGTCTCACAGGCCAGGTCCCATACAATTTACGTAGAAACCGATTACAACAATAGGCACACCCATAAGGGCAACCCCGTGAAGTCATGATTTTATATACCTGCCCACGATACCTCTTATATCGCATCAGATGTTCAACCCGCACGGGCTCTATTTTAGTCCCTGTATCCACATAACTACGTTCAGGTATCTGCCTCAATGGAGGAAGGATATCCAGGTCTGTAATAAGTGGAGAAAGAGGGTTGGTTTGTAAAATTCCCTCCTTATCTATATAGGCGAGGTTATTAATTTTTTTCAATGCATCTTTATCAGCACCGCTTTTTACCGTTTCAAGAAATGCTTTTAGTGACAATTCTCCTTCACCAATACACACAAAATCTGCTATCTGTGCACAACGTTCAGGTTCCGTAGTCGCTTCAATTCCACCCCAAATAACATATGTTTCAGGCAGTACTTCACGAACTATCTTTGTTATATCCGAAGCAACCTGGAAATCCTCTGCGGTTAGACTGATGCCGACTACTTTTGGATTTTCTTCTAATAGGAGTTGTTTTATATGTTGATGTTGATTTCTGCTTGCATATTTTTTAAATACTGGGAAATATAAAAGGAGAGAGTCAAAGCCTTCCTGGCGAAGGTATAAATGTAATCCTTTTAATCCTAATATATCGAGGTTTGGTTGTGCTGAAACTAATAATATATCTGTCATTTGTTTTTACCACCTTGTATATAACAAACGTATTAAAAAGAATATTCTGTATCCTGATTACATTTTTATTGATACGTTACAAACATAAGAAATATGGCACTTATTACAATAATTATACCTGTTTCAAGGTATTCAAATCGTTTTTAAAGAAAGGTATAAGTTCAATCATTTGTTATTTTAAAAAAGATTTTGCATTAAAGTAATATATAATAAAATAGTAGATTTTGGAGGAACTTTAATGGTGCATAATTTAAACCCTGAAGAACGTAGGAAATATCCCCGCAGTAAGCACGGGTTAAAACTTCCTATTGAATCAAAAGGACCGGGAATATTAAACCATGTGGATAATATCAGTGCAAATGGGGTTCTATGTCACACAGTTCAACCTATTCCACTGATGACGCGGATGCAAATCGTGGTAGAATTACCGAAACCATTTGAACACCGTATTCAAGCAGAAGGTGTTGTTGTTCGCTGTATAAAAGAAGAACTCGGAGATGACCACTTTAAAGTAGGGATTGTGTTTACTCGAATCAATGAAAAGGACCAAGAGACAATTCGTGAATTCGTTGAAACGACTTTATCTAAAAAGGATGATTAGGAAGAAGATGAATTATGATTAAAGATGTAGGTGCAATTAAGGAAGTAAAAAGAGGGAAGAAAGGGAAATCCAAAGAAACCACAGATAATAAAACAGTAAAGAAGATTTTACTTTTTGGCAAAGATGCTGAACAGTTAATCCCCCTATTTAGAAAGCATCCAGAACTTACAGTTGTCCGTGATAATCCTGATTATGTTTTGAGTTATGGGGGTGACGGAACTTTATTAGCCTCCGAACATGCTTATCCTTATATTCCAAAGATTCCAGTATTGAATAGTATGCGTGGGCATCGCTGTATACCCCATCCACCGGAGGAAGTTATTGCAAGACTCGCAGAGGATAAACTTATTGCTTACCGGTATATGAAACTCACTTGCAGTATATATCCCGGTGGACAAACAAACCCGACACATCAAATTGAATCGCTCAATGAAATTACCGTCGCTAAAGGGCGAATCAACTCCGCAGTGCGATTTAAACTTTGGGTTGATGGTGTATCGTATGAAGGAGAAGATAAAGATATCCTTGGCGATGGGTTTATGATTAGCACCCCATTCGGTAGTACTGCATATTTCTCCAATGTAACACGAGGTATTTTCTGGGAAGGTATTGGTATCGCTTTTTTAGCAACTTCTGAAGATATTACACACATGGTTCTACCTGAAAAAACGCTCATCGAAGTAAAAATAACACGCGGTCCCGCTATTCTCGCCTATGATAATATTCCCGAATCTGTCCCATTAGAGGCAGGGGATATCCTTGTTGTTAAGAAAAGTCCACACGATGCCATAATCTGTTCCTGCGGGGTAATTCATCGACCATCAGAACCTTTCTAATCTACATTTATTCTTCGTCTATGTAATATGTAATTCCAGACCAAAGGTTTGTATCATTATTTTTATTATAATAAAACACAGTTTTTATTATTAATATAAAAATAATAATATAATAAATTAATATAAAAGGTATTTATAAATCTATTATTTTATTAATAATAAAATTTAAAATTTGATTGAATTTCATATAAATTTATGATATAATATTTATGCTATTTTGAATGAATAAAAAAATAAGATGAGGAGGAAAAACTATGATGTACCATCGAGAAACAGAGGAAACATTCCATGTGGTCTGCTCATGCGGACAGGAATATCCTCTGGTAAAACCGGACCTTATTGACCAAATCACATGCGGAGTCTGTGGAAAAATCGTAAAAGTAACTCCGGATAACCTTATTCGCCCGTCTGAGACGTCGACAGCCCTATTCAGGCGTATGAAGGAACTTCCCACTTCCCAGCGAATTCAAGAGGGAATCCGATTGATAAAGGAGGGTAAGTATGAACTTGCCTTGCCTTTATTACACTCAGTTATACATGACCTCCAGCCCATGCGAGAGGCTTTTTATGCCCTTGGCTATTGCTACCACCGAGAAAAGAAATATATTGAGAGTTTTATTTTTTTAGGAATTGCTGTTGATTTAGGACATCCTCACGCTAAATCACTTTTCGAAAAGACAAAAAGTATATTAGGTATTACTGAAGAAATCATCAATCCCAGAAAAGAATAAATACTAACCATGTAAATGTTTTTTAGTTATTGAGGTAAAGCAGATGGTTTTAATGACCCAGTGAGGATGGATGAGTTTGATAAAACAAAT
>DAOSBX010000044.1 GCA_035361075.1 Candidatus Hydrogenedens sp.
TCTTATATAAAAAACTCGGTATCATCTGTTAATATCTGAAATGTATAAACGCCTTGTTGGCTTCTGCCATTCGGTGTGTATCTTCACGTTTCTTTATCGTATTACCTTGTTTGTTATAACAATCAATTAATTCACCTGCCAATCGCTCCTCCATGGTCTTTTCCCCACGATTCCGTGCATAACTACGAATCCAGCGAAGTGCAATAGAGGTACGCGTATTCGGCTCTATTTCAACTGGAACTTGATAAGTAGCACCGCCTATACGCCGTGATTTCACATGTACTAACGGCTTTGCATTCTCAATCCCTGTACTAAAAACTTCTAACGGGTCCTTATCCGGTAACTTCTTCTTAATAATATCTAATGCATTGTATACAATTCTCTCTGCTACACTTTTCTTACCATTTGACATTACAATATTGACAAACTTTGCAACTAATGTGCTGTTATACTTCGGGTCAGGTAAAACTTCACGTTTTTGAACTTCTCTTCTTCTTGGCATTGCTTATCCTTCAAAAATTAATTTCATGATTGTTTTGGTTTTTTAACACCATATTTTGAACGGCTAACCCAACGGCCTGCATGAACTTTCTTGCCACCATCATCTTTAACACTTGCAGTTCCGCCCATGTCACCCATGGCATCTAAAACACCACGAATTAAATGATAACGAACACCCGGAAGGTCTTTTACACGACCACCACGAATCAACACCTGAGAGTGCTCTTGTAAATTATGACCTACACCCGGTATATATACAGTTACTTCATATCCATTCTTTAATCGAACACGTGCCACTTTCCGCAAAGCGGAATTAGGTTTCTTTGGTGTCATCGTATATACACGTGTACACGTACCTGACGCCTGCGGGCATGCTTTCAATGCCGGCGCCTTTGTTCTCTTTGCCCTTGGTTTACGGGCACCTTTCAATAATTGTCCTATCGTTGGCAAGGATTTTCCTCCTGTTCATTAGCAACAGAATTACACTATTGATTTTTTGATTTTATTTGGGTAATGAAACTTTTTGCGTCGTGGGCAAAATAGTATATCAAAAGTAAAATTATAATTTCAACTCACATTTATTTATCTGCTTTTTTACTTCCAGGCTTCGGCCTCGTCTTACCGTAGGTTCCGCGCCAAATCTTTCCACGCTTCGTTCGTCGGTCTCCTTTACCCATAAATTTATATGTATTCCTTATATCATGTTAGGTAAATTTATTCCTTAAAAATAAAAAATTAAAAGGAGGTACTATTATATACAACATTCAACTCAAATGTCAAATATCATCTCAAAGATTCAAATTCTTTTTTAAATTCTGAATCTTATAAATCTGTTCTTTCACTTCGTTGATAAGCTTTTCATAGTCTACAAATGGATTCATAATATCTGGCAGATAATCTATAAACTGCTTCATGACTTTCTTTCGTATACTTCTTGCACTAACATAAACAACTTTATCATATATCCAAAAACTGACAAACACACTGACAAAAAAGACAATACAAGAATGAATAATAAAATTTGTTCCTTGATACGAACCTAAGAAATAGCCCGGAATAATTTTCCAGAAAAAAAATGCCAGCACTATATACATAGGCACATAAAACAATTCCACAAAAAAATAGTTTGACAAACACGTTGCCTTCTGTATGAGATAATAATCAACCTTTTCTCTTAAAAAATTAACCCCTCTATTAAAAAAATTTGATGTGAAATTTTCAGACATAGATAAAACTGCATCTTTGCGAATCTGTGCCTTATCAAGAGCAAAGGCAAGTTCATACTGAACATTCTCTAATTCACGAGTACTTTTCTTTGAAATCTGCAATACAATTCTATTAACAATCTCATTAATTTTCTTATCAAAATAAGTAATCTCTTCTTTGTTAGACTGAACTATTTCACCTATGATTTTCCATGGGCGAATCACTTTAGAAAAAGTACTTAAAACCCCTGCAAAACGATCCTTCATCTGGACAAGTAATAAAAAAATTCCATGCAATTCAGGTGCAATTTCATCTTTCAATAGATGATAAAATGTGCCCGACTCCTTTCCAAACTCTGTCCGAATAATTCGTTCATGTTGTACTACGAACTCTACTTTTTTCGTATCAATAAATTCCTTCATTTTGTTAATTGCAGGCTCTGTTTCATGCAAGAAGTCATCTAATCTTGTTATCATTTTCTCTATCAAACCATGAATATTTACCGTCTTTATCTGACGAATCTTTGCATCCGTAAGTTGTCGAGCAAGAAAATCTTCTAATTTCGAAAAATCAAATTCATTTGTTTCCGTATCCTCTGATTTTGTCCCTAATTTCCTATTCAACGCACGAAGGGCATTTACACGGAAATAATTTAGAGGCTCTATTCCATCCCGTTTTAATTTCTCCAGCCAGTCCTCCATGATAGATGGTGTTTCCGTAGTCATTTTTGTTTCCACCAGAACAAAACCCCGTTCTTTGTTCACTTCACGAATAATACTCCATGTTGCCTCTTCGAGATATTTATCTCCATTTCCACAAAGAAGGATAAGGTCGCATTTCTCTATCATCTTTTTTGTAAAATTTCGATGTTCTTTAATAACCGTATCTGTATCTGGGGTATCTATAAGAACAATATTATCAAGGGCAGAACGGGCATGTAATTCACACAATTCCTTAAATTCAGAATCTGGCTCCCAATCTGGAGGATGATAAATAATAGGACGATTTGTGCAGGGTCTCATTTCTGAGGTCTTTGCAATTTTATCACCAGCAATAGCATTAATTAATGTCGACTTCCCTACCCCCGACCCACCCACAATAGCAACAACTAACAACGCATCAATTTTGCTACTTCTTTCCTTTATTTCGTTAATTCCACCTCTTAACTTTTCCGCTATAGGTAAAAAGCCCTCCCAATTCCCTTTATAGTCCGCTATCTCTTCTAATTGATGTATAACCTTCTCTAAGTTTGCTTTTGGAAACATATGTCTCTCCTCCTATAATTGTTGTTCGTCCATAATATCATTATTCTGTAGATTATCAATTGCTTCAATTCGGGCTTGCTCTATATTTTCTGCTTGCAAAGTAAACTCCCCATTAAAAATATTCTGAACTTCGTTATCAAACTGCTCTGCAAAACTTATATATTTATATATATCTTGGAGCACATATTGTAAAACTTCTTCCTTCAATATCCATTGAAGTTCTTTCTGTTTTTCTATTATCCATTTCTCATAAAGTAAATGTATATCTTTTCGGAATCTTTTATATTCAACCGTTTCAATAAGTGCAGAACCTCCAATCATTCCTCCTCCCGCTATAGTTTCTGCCCAAGGCCCAACATAGGGCAACCCCCAAACTATAAATATCATACCTGCACCTAAAAGTATAAATGATAGAATCCTCTTACCATAAAAACCTTTTAAATTAGGAGATTTTAAAAAATCATTCACAATCCTTTCTATTTCACTCTGTATCCACTCAGATTTTACAGAAAGAAGAGGCTCCATTTTTGTAATGATTTTCATTCTTATTACATCTCGATTATTATTCAATTCATGTAATCTTTTTTTGATATTCTCATCTATGTAATCTATTTCAGAGATAAAATCCGATTTTAATAACCAATCTAAAAGTTCATTAAAGCATTTTTCTATCATTTCATTGTGTTTTTGTTTAATATCTACCTCTGTCTCTTTTATATTGGCTTCCAATTTTTTGATTTCGCTTCGATGTCCAGAAAAAATAGAGGTGGGGAATAAAGTGAAGTAAGTAATATAACCGATATGTTTTCTTAACTCGTATTTAATCTCTTCTACTAACCGTATCCAACGAAACGGGAGAAATTCCTTCCCTACAATCATGTCCCCAAGATAATCTTCACAAAATTTTACCTTTGAGCGGGATGTTCGTAAAAATTTTAAAAATTTACTTCTATACCATGTCCCAAATTCTTCCTTAAATTTACTTATTGTCTTTTCTAAGATTTTTGCTTTTGTCTCCTGCACAGGAAAAGAACAGATATAATCTCTTAATTCAGGCAATTCAGGGGTAATTTCTGCCAATGGTTTAATAGATTCGTTCACATAATTTGCATTATAGGGATATCGGGGAAAGTAGAAATGGGGAGAATTATCATCCATTCCTACTTTTTTCATAAACTCTCTTATTTGTTTATCTGCAATCTGAATAGCTTGGGGATTATCTATATCTACCTTATTCATTACTGGAATCACTATTTTCCCTTCTTCGTAAGCACGACGGAAAAATTTAATTACCGCATCATCCATATACTTAGAATCATTTGTGACCGCAATAATAATATCCCCTGCGGATACAATTTTATCCGATATCTCCCAATGTTCCTTCGCAATGGAATCAATATCGGGAGTGTCTAAATACAGATAGGTATCAGGAAGGGACTTTTCTTCCTTTACTAATAGAATATAGTTGGGTAAAGATTTGTCAATTGCCTCTTCTTTACTCTTCATTTCTCTCGCTTCAAATTCAAGAAACATATTGTTATTCAGACATTGTTTTGCCTTCCGTTCAGAGGCAATAATAACAGGCCTTTTAGTTGCAGCTGCGTAAGGGTCTGTTGCAGTTAACTCCTGTCTCATCAAAACATTTAATATTGTGGACTTCCCTGTATTTGTTCCTCCTGCTACCGCAACAACAAGGCAACCTTCCCTTTCTAAATGAGGAACAAGTTTCCCTAAAAATAGTTTTTCCCATGCAAACAAATCTTCTTCATCAAGGATATTTAAATCCAATTTAGATACATTATCTTTAAACTTCATCCATATCTCTGCGAATCTATCTATCCAATTATTAACCATTATTTTTTACCTCCTTTTTAGTTTTCCAAAAACACTCCAAAGTGCCATTATTTAACATATCAAAAACAAATCATACCTCTAATTTAGGACACGTTGTCCTTAACGTTTTGATAACAAACTCATTGATTTGTTTCTCGTCTTCAGGGTCCATACCCACAAATTTAAGGCTTACCTGATTCTCCTTTCCCGAAAACGATACATGGGTTACGGAACCAACCAGACAAAAGGTCTTCTCTTTTTCTATTGCGGAATATTTCAACGTAAAGAATACATCAACACTTTCCCCTATTTCCAAAGTTTCCTCAATAGTTATCAACATACCACCAGCACTAATATTCCGAATAATCGCCTTAATTTTTCGCGGATGAGCATGTGGCTTAACCTCCGCAGGAATATCAACAGATATTCTCCAAAACCGCCGAAGATATATGTTCAATGTATTTTTGGGAATTGCCAAAACAATTCCCTCATCCGCAGACTCAGGCACTTCAATAATCTCCGTTTGCAAAACCAAGCACCCCCGATTACTACACAACTCAAGTGCAACCTGCATCCCCGAAAAAAGTCCATCTGCTAAATTTGTTCTTGTTACACGAATATAATCACTCGTCACAGAAATAACCGTAACAGGACACAATTTCCCTTCAATACTTATTACACCAACTGTCCCTGTTTTCAAGGCTTCCCGTAAAACGTATTCTATTTCTTTTGTCCTATCCATCTTTTATTAACCTTTTATAAAATAGGTAATTAATTTATATGTAGAAACTAAAATTCATTTTAATCTAAAATACACAATAATAACAAAACTAAGGAATATATTTATTATGTCACTATCAATGCTTAGCACAGGAATACCTGAATTTGACCGAATATTAAGAGGGCTAATTGCAGGAGACAACGTTGTATTTCGTGGAAATTCAATTGTAGATTATCGCAAGTTTGTAATACCCTTTGTGCAACATGGACATGAAACAGCCCGCCCTATCGTCTATTTCAGATACGGAAAACATCAACCTTTACTAAAAGAGACTGACGTTTCCACATATGCAACTGTTACTCCAGATGAAGGATTTGAACCTTTCATCAGTCAGGTGCATCAGGTCATAAAAAGCACAGAACGCCGTGCCTTCTACGTTTTCGACCGATTATCCGACCTATCCATTACATGGTTTAGTGACACGATGCTTTGTAATTTCTTCATGCTAACCTGCCCTTATCTATTTGACCGAGGCGATTTAGCATACTTTTTCCTTGACCGCTCCCAACACACTCCCGAATCCATCACACCTATACAACAAACCGCACAAATCGTCATTGACCTGTATGACCATAACGAAAATCTATTCATTCGACCCATAAAAGTTCAACAGAGGCATTCCCCCTCCATGCATATGCTACATTTATGGAAAGACGGAAAAATGAACCCCATTACAGAAAGCCATATTATGGCAAAGGTACTGTCACCTACAATAAGCACAACATTAAGTCCAGGTGAAGGACCTACAGATATATGGAACCGCATTTTAGGAGAAGCAAAGTATATCATCCGTTTAGGAGATGAAAAAACAAAAAGAGAATTAATGGAAATTCTTATCAAGATGATGATAACACGGGAAAAACGAATAACTGAGATGTTTCTGCACTATTTTACGTTAGAAGACCTTGTAGAAATCGGTCGGCGTGTTATCGGCACAGGAATGATAGGCGGAAAATCTGTCGGTATGCTACTCGCACAGGCTATATTACGAAAAAGCAACCCAAAATGGAACCAAAAATTAGAAACACATGATAGTTTTTATGTCGGCTCCGATGTATATTACACCTTTCTCGTACGTAATGGCTGTTGGTGGGCACGAGAACAACAAAAAGAATTAGAAAGTTTTCTCCCAGGAGCTGAGCGAATTCGTAGACGTATCATCACGGGCGAATTTCCCGAAGATATTGATATGAAATTTGAACAAGTTCTGGAATACTTCGGTTCTTCACCTATTATTGTTCGTTCCAGCAGTTTATTAGAAGATAATTTCGGAAATTCTTTCGCTGGGAAATATGAAAGTGTCTTCTGTGCCAATCAAGGTTCAACAAGGCAAAGACTGGAAGATTTCAAAGCAGCCGTTCGCACCGTATATGCCAGCACTGTCAGTGAAGAAGCATTATACTATCGAAAACGGCGAGGTCTTCTGGACAAAGACGAACAAATGGCTCTCTTGGTTCAACGCGTATCTGGAGCACAGCATGGAAGATTATATTTTCCCAATATCGCAGGTGTGGGTTTTTCATACAATCCCTACGTATGGTCCCCAGAAATTGACCCTAAAGCAGGTATGTTACGTCTGGTATTCGGATTAGGCACACGAGCAGTCGACCGTTCGGATGACGACTACACAAGAATTGTTGCACTTAACGAACCCCTTTTGCGTCCTGAAGGTTCAACAAAAGAGCAAAAAAGATACTCTCAACAAAAGGTAGATGTTATTGATTTGGACGGTAACCGCCTCATTTCTATGCCTGTGCAGGATATTGTCCCACAATGTGAGGGAATTCCATTAGAACTTTTCGTGGCTCAAGATTTCGAAGCAGAACGATTCTATAGAGAACGTGGACAAAAAATGCCTCCTCAATGGAAAATCCGTTTTGATTCGCTTCTTACCGAAACGTCATTCACCACAGATATGCATGAAATACTTATGTCATTGGATAATGCATACCAGAACCCTGTAGATGTAGAATTTACTGCAAATTTTAAAAGTGATAAAGATTTCTATATCGACATTGTTCAATGCAGACCTTTACAGGTCAGCGACCGCTCCGAACTTCTTTCTGAACCTACTATCGAAGAGAAAACAGACCTGATTATTCAAACAGACGGTCCTATTATTGGAAGAAGCCGTTCCAATCAGGTGCATCGGATTATCTATGTAGTTCCTCATGTCTACGGAGAACTCCCTATATCCGAACGCTACACTGTCGCTCGTGCCATTGGCACTTTAAACCAAATACCCCCTCTCATTGCAGGAGACCCTATTGTGGTCCTCATCGGACCAGGAAGATGGGGAACCAGCACACCTTCGTTAGGAGTGCCCGTTAGCTTCTCTGAGATTAGTTCAGTCTCTTTCTTGTGTGAAATTGTAGCCATGAGAGAAGATTTAACTCCCGATGTGTCTTTAGGAACCCATTTCTTTAGCGAATTGGTAGAATCAGACCTATTATATTTTGTTCATTTCCCCAATAGAGAAACTCACTGGTTCAATGAGCAGTTATTAACTCACTTGCCCAATAAATTAAAGGAAATATCACCAGGTCTGGAAAAATACGAAAATTTAATCAAAGTTTACGATTTCCCCCCTGAATCTGAAAAAACATGTCATATGTACGCAAATACATTCGACCAAAAACTCATCCTGTACCTAAAAAATGAAAAAACAACCGACTCTACTCCAACATAAATGTTAAGCACATTACTCCCTTAATACAGGCTACATTAATCGTTATTGCTCATCAAAGTTAGGTTTTGTTTCTTCTCAGAGACGCTAATATAAACACCAGAGAGAACAAACAAAACTTCAATTAACCAGAAAATAAGAAGGGAATTCCATGCTCCGCGAGTGAAACCATAGCTATGTAAACCCACACCTAATAAGTTAACTCCCCACCATGAGAAAGAAACTACGACACCTAAAATAATAGACCCCAATGCCTCGCCAAGACTCTTAATAAGTTTTCCTAAGTGAGCATGGATCACAATCAAGCACCATAATACAATCAATAACGCCCCGTTCTCTTTCGGGTCCCAGCCCCAGAACCGTCCCCAACTCTGTAACGCCCAAATACCTCCTAATACAGTGCCCACAAAGGAAAAGAAAAAACAAAAACAAATAGTCCCATATATCCCTCGTGAAAGTCGTTTATAAAAGTTCGTATCAGTTTTCTTAAGCCCCAACAATTTCCCCAAAATCCAGACATGCCCAAAAGCACTGGCTAATAAACCTGCACCATAGCCAATAACAATAGTCGTTACATGGATAGTAAGCCAAAAATTAGTGTCCAATACCGCTACAAGGCTGGGCATCGTGTCCGTGCCTTCTTTCATCTCATATCGATTAGCCAAAAACAATCCCAATAATCCCAAAAAACTGGCAAGACTTAATGAAATATTATCTTTAGTAAACCACTCAATGATAAACGCCAGAAGAACCGCCGTGGCGGTAGAAAATAAAATGGTTTCATATAGAGTTGTTACTGGAGGACGTCCACGGATAATACAACGAAAAGTAATAGCAATAATAAGCAATAGTAAAGCAAGCGTGTTGACCGAAAAAACACTGAACTTCAATACTCGATTCTCAACAGAAAGCCACCATATTGCCGTTAGAACCAAAGCAAGGAAAAATATCCATTGGCTATAGAATAAAAATTTTCCTTTATAATACAACACTTCCAGATTTATCTTTTTCCCCTCTCCTCTTATCTCTGCCATCGTAGTAATATCGTGCACTAATTGTGCTAATAATTTTCCAAATTCCTCCGAATTTCCTTTTTTCAGTTCTAATTTTGTAAAAAGCAAAAAGAGATGAATGTCTGGTATATCTTCAACAGATGGGTCAAAAATTTGAATAACCGTGTCTAAGGGAGAAAGCCATTCTTTTTCAGATGGATTTGCTGGAGGAATAACAGTAAAGTGCTCTGCACTATGAACAAGCTGACTTACTTCGCCTAATAAATTCCGAATGGTTGATAATGCCTCTTTCGTTTGTTCCTCATTCATCGTTTGAGAAAGTTCTTTGAGTTTCTTCTTTATCTCAGGGAATATCTCAATAATTTCCGATAAAAAAACCTCTTTTTTTTCAGGGAAAAATTGGGAAAGTAAGGAGTCTGATGAAAGTGAATATTTATATCGAGCAAAGTCCAGATAACCTATTATTTCTTCAAAAATCAGCACATTATCTGCCAAATTGAGAACCTGCTCCTGAATACGTGTTCGCTGAGAAGGATGTATCTGAGAATATCTCTGTGCTTGACTCATCAACTCTTCACGGGCAGGAATTAATTCATTGTAAGCATAACGGTCTCGCTTCTTTTCATGCCCCTTCAACCCGAGATTTTCTAAAACTGATAAATCATGAACAATAAAAACTGGATACTGCCTGGCTATATCAGGATAAAAAAGACAATCTATAAACCACTCCGTCGGAGACAAATTTCTACCTGCCTGATTTTTTATGGAGGTTTTGCCACTCAATCGTAAAAGTAAAAATCGGGCATGGGTACTCAACGGCTTTATTCGTCCATCAGACTGAATAGGTAATTTTTCAGCCAATGCTATTATTTCTTTGTCCCATTGGGGCGCGATTAATTCAGCAGTTTGATGAGCCTCTGGAGATAACTCTTCGGTAGTTAAAAAACCGAATCCAGAAAGAATGACAGATGATATTAGGAGAAAAGTCATGAAACTTCGTGTGCTCCTCTCGAACTTTTCAAAAATCTTATTAATTTTTGGGAAAAATGTAATAATAAACCTATAGAAACAATGATACATGAATATAGAGGAACCTGCTCTGCAGGGTTCTTAGTTACTGCAAGAACAGAATAAACAGGTGAGGTAGAATTATCATTCACTGTTCCCCAGGACGCTTGATACAATGTAAAACCTTGAAAACGTAACGGCTCATTCATCCGTATTACGGTTCTCTGTTCCCAACCCCCAGTAGAATACACCACCTCACTTGCAAAGAATCGCGGTTTATTAGTTTTCGGATAAAATTCTTTAATAAATTTTTCTAATCTTACAGAAAATGGTAGTTCCATTCTTTGGTGTCGTATCCCCATTGAATACAATTCATCCCCTATCTCAAAAACCCATGGCTGTTTCTCACCTCCCCAGAGTATACCCAAATGATGTTGTTCCCTGGCAGAAACTTCTACATAGATGCCCGCAAAATTTAATTCTTCTTCCCGTTCCGAAGGTGCAGACTCTAACAGAACCCCCTGAATACCCTGTTCTACACCAGGAACAGCAAATCGAGGTCTGGCATTTTTCATGAAACGCATTAATGTTATCTCAAATAGTAATTCTTTTGAAAAAAACCTTCTACGCATAGCACCGTGTATCTTGGAAAACTGTTCTTGTGGAATAATCCACTCGGTAAGAGGCGTCTTCCTTTCCTTATCCAATTTCCAGATATAAATTTCCCATCTCCTTGTGTCCTCAAATGTACTTTTTGTCTCACCTTCAAACAAAGTTATTTGACCATAATCCCCCCAGAACTCACCCCAAAAACCACCAAGAATAAGTAAAATAACACCCCCATGGGCAATGAGCATCCCTGGCTTTTTAATACTTTTCGGGGCTAATAGGACTCCACCTACAAATAAATTCAACAACAAAAGCACCATCAGCAGACCTCCCCCAGGTAAAGGAAGAGGTATATAATTACCCAGCCAGTGCAATACGAAAATAGACTCAAAATATTTCTTTTGAATCTCGTAAATACCATGCTCCGTTTGAGCCAGAGTCCCAAAAAATACAATCACCATCAGAAAGAAAAGTATCACAACCGATAATTTATACGACCCTAAAAATCGGAGAAATCCTTTCATCTTATTACTTCCATATCACTGTTTAATTTTTTAGCGAAAGTGAATTACATAATTTAATAAAGTTATCCCTTTGAAGAGCAACTTCCTTTTCAGACCCCGTCATCTTTACAAACAACGTCTGATTCTCCAATGAACAAACCGCACCTAAAAGACGATAATTCTCATGACGAACCCCTTGCATATCCTCATAGGTACCCGTAATGTCCAAAAGTTTGCATTGCCTCCCTAAAATAGTAATATCCACAAGTTGCTCAAGAGCCCGAGCATCCATATCCTGTTTGCCCATCTGATTTGCCCACCGTTTTAGATTTGCTTCTATTCCTCCTGCTTGTGACATCAATACACTAATATAACATTCCCATCCCGAATGTTCACCACCATTAAATGAAACAACCCGCATCGGTTTGCTTGTATCTTCACACCAACCCTCTGGCGTTACCCATTCCAATTCCAATTTACCAAAACCACCCGCAGTAAAAGAGGAACTCCCCATATCCATTTTATTTTCACCACTACCTGCCTTCTGTCCCTCTTTTTCCGATGCACTCGCTTCAGACGAAACATCTTTAATAGCCCCTATCCCCGATTCATCCCGATTCTCCACATCCACAGGAAGCAAACCCAACCGTTGAGACGTCGGTAATGGCGTTACCACTCCCCCTGACTCCAAAGGAGAAACCGACTTCTTCTGAACAATCTCTGTCCTTTCCTCATTTACACAACCACACACCAGATAAAACACAACAAATACACCTAAACTCAAACTTAAATAGCGCATCCTCATTCCTATCACTTTATGTCTTGTAAACCTTAATAAGATAACGAAAGAATTATTATATACATTCCTATATAAATGTACACAATAGGGAAATCTATCCATAAAAATAAAAACCACCCATCTTTACATAATTTCAACACGACATTTCTCTGTGCTTATTCGCACCGATTCACGCAATTGTGATTAAAACCAAAAAATCTTTTTAATGCTTATATTTCTAACATCCGTGTTATTACACAGGTAATTGCCATCCTTCACGATATGGCTTACTTATCATAGCATTGGCTTCATCGTCGCCAACAAACTTCCCTTCCGCCATATTATAGACTATTTTCCGTCCCAACCGTTGGGCAATACAACCCAAAAGCACCACTTCTGTAAGTGGTCCAGCATAGTCAAAGTTTGAGCAAGCAGGCTCTCCTCCTTTGCACGCTTCCAACCAATTGCGATAATGATTAGAACCACTAACACGAGGAAGAATTGGGTCAGGTTTCTTATAATCATTCATACGCGACTCAGGTAGTAATCTTGCCTTCCCACCATATTCACCCGCAGTTAAATACCCCTTGGTACCGATAAATAAAGACCCATTATCACCATCACCTAAAGGTTCGTCTTCTGGAATATCAGCGGGACGTTTCGGTTTATTTCCCTTATCGTACCAATAAACATCCACAGGTCCCATCCCTTCCCGTTCAGAAAAATGATATTTTACAATAGACCAAACAGGATAGGTCTGAGAATTACGTCCTTCCGCACCAACAATTTCGATAGTAACTTCCTTAGCCTTGTCTAACTTTAATGCCCAGAACGCAGGGTCCATAATATGACACCCCATATCGCCAAGTGAACCACAACCAAAATCTATCCAACCCCGCCAATTGTGAGGTGCATACCCATGATTATATGGACGCATAGGAGCAGGCCCTATCCACAAATTCCAATCCATAGACGGGGGAATTGGCTCTTCAGGCAATGGATTCGGAGTCCCTTGACCCCATCCATCCCTCGGACGGTCTGTCCAAATGTGTGCCTCCTTAACATCACCTATAGCCCCTGTCCAAATCATCTCGCACACCTCACGAGCACCGATGCCAGAATGTCCCTGATTACCCATTTGTGTCGCCACCTTCATCTCCTGTGCCGTTTTCCGAAGAAGCTTCGCCTCAGCAATCGTATGCGTCATAGGCTTCTGCACATACACATGCTTCCCTAATTTCATTGCAGTATAAGCAATCGTTGCATGGGAATGGTCTGGAGTAGAAATCGTTACCGCATCTATTTCTTTACCCATCTCATCAAACATCTTCTTGAAATCTTGGTAAACTTTTGCATTCGGAACACGCTTAATTGTTTCACTGGCATAATCAAGGTCAACATCACACAATGCCACAATATTCTCTCGCGAACAGGAAAGAATATCCTCTCTACCTTTCCCACCTATACCAATACCCGCCAAATTCAATAATTCATTCGGGGAACGTTTACCAGGAACAACTTTCGCTGTGTTCGGTTTCTTCTGTGCAAATACTGCACCCATCGCCGTACATGTGCTCACCGTCAAAAAAGCACGCCGTGTCATATTATCTTTCTTCATAAATGTACCTCCAAAATATTAAAATTACAACCACCAAAAAAACGTCCTATATAGACAACACCTCAAAATAAACGGTGTCATTGATACATCAATCTAAAATAATTATAAAGCACCTAAACCCCCCCTGTCTAATATCAACAAAAACTTCCCATACTCTCCTAAACTCACACATAGTCCTCATCCCATCCTGATTCACCTAATTTTCATTCCAAAAGAAAATCTCAACCCCTATAAAATTCAGTGAGATAGAAAGAACTACCTTCTTTAATTTTTTATTCATATATTACTAACAACGGCAATATTTACCTCTTTTTAACACCTCTACCAAACATAAAAAACGCTTATTATAAAAGGTAAAAGGGTAAAAATAAATCTCTTTTTGATATTTACCCCCACTTTATTATCTCATTTGGCCTACGTACATTATAATTTTTTCCATCTCACCCTCCCATTTGTACTATCTATTCTATCTATCTCATTCCAACGGTAAGGATACCAATATATTTCAGTTAGGAATGTTACTTATTTAAAAGTTTTTCTCGTAATTTCTTCTCAATTTTTGGAGAAACATAGTGTGAGACACTACCGCCAAAACGAACTATCTCTTTAACTTGACGTGAGCTTAAAAACAGGAATGGTTCACTTGGCATTAGACATACAGTATCAATGCCCGGATCCAATTTCTGATTATTAATAGCCAAACTTAATTCAAACTCGAAATCGGAAACAACCCTTAACCCTCGGATCAGTGCCTGTGCACCACATTTCCTTGCAAATTCAACAGATAACCCTGAAAAACTGGTAATCTCAATCCCCTGTTCATGATTCATTTCTTCTTCCAACATTTTCATCCGTTCCTCAACTGTAAATAGAGCGGTCTTTGCCTCATTAATAGCAACCGCGACAACGACACGGTCAAAAATCCGTCTGGCTCGATGTATTAAATCGAAGTGTCCCAATGTTGGTGGGTCAAAACTACCAGGGTACAGTGCAATTCGTTCAGCCATAATATGAACTCCCTAAATAAAAAATCAAATATTTGACTTACATTATGCCAAAAGAGTTTTGCAAAATTGTAATATGATAATATAATTCAATTATTGTGTTGAAAATATATTATAATAAATCCAATTAACCTCAATATAAGGAAAAAAATTATGTTAAGGCATGCAAAAGGTTTTACGTTAATTGAATTGTTAGTGGTTATTGCCATTATCGGTATTCTTGCAGCAATATTATTACCAGCATTAGCCCGTGCAAGGGAAGCTGCCCGTCGTTCCAGTTGCCAGAACAACCTCAAACAATGGGGATTGGTATTCAAAATGTATTCAGGTGAATCTAAAGGTGAACGTTATCCTACAGTTCTGGTTCGCGATGGTTCATTACCTATATTCCGTGATTGTGATTCCGCAGACACAACACTTCAACCGTATGGGTCAATCTTCATTGCTATTGGACCAGACCCAACTACATTGTATCCAGAATATCTGACCGACCCCGCTATATTCTTCTGCCCATCGGATGCACAAAGCTCAATCAAAGACATCACCAATGATGCCACAGGTGAAACCACTGCTGGCTGGCTCTGCACAGATGCAAGTTATGGTGCTGCAGCTGTAGATGAAAGTTATATGTATTTAGGCTGGGTCATTGACCGTGGCGAGTCCACAGATAATCCCATGACTTTCGGTCCATTACCCCCATATCTACCAACCGCGGTAACAGGTCCCGCCCAGTTAGTAGAGTTCGCAACACGTGCATTCCTTCCTGTTTACGCGAATCCTTCCGAATGGCCAAAATACATAGACAAGGATATTGATGTAAACCCTCCAAATGGAAATGGTGGTGGAAGCATCGTTTACCGATTACGCGAAGGTATCGAACGCTTTTTAATTACAGATATTAACAATCCTTCTGCAACATCGCAGGCACAGAGTTCCGTTTGGATTATGCTTGACCATGTTTCAACCAATCCCTCTGGATTCAATCACATCCCTGGTGGGTCAAATGTCCTCTACATGGATGGCCACGTAGAATTTATTCGTTACGTAGCAGAGGACCCAGCTAACCCAACAGGTGGAAGTAAAGCACCTGTAAATGCAGGCATAGCCCAAGTAATAGGACTGGTCTATAATTGGGCAAACTCATAATGTAAGGGATAGTAAAAAAATGCATCAAAAAGCTCTATATATTATACTGCTTTTAATCTTAACTATCGGCTCATATGCACAAGCACCCGATTTGTCGCGTATGGATATTGTAGAAAAGTCTGTCCCTGACGGTCCAGTGGCTTTGGTACTTGGTACCCCTATCTCACGTGAAGAATTCCTCTCAAGGTATCATTTAGAATTGCTTGAATACATCGCCACTACTGGCAAAAAGAACCCTTCTGACGAAGAACGAGTCAAACTCGCTATCCGATGTATTACTACACTTGCAGAACGGGAAATCCTATACCAAGAGGCGTTAAAACGAAAATGTATTGCATCTGAAGATGAAGTAAAAAAAGCCATAAATGAACAATTAAAAGACATTCAGGATAATGCTCGTTCTGCGGGTAAAAATCCACCTACCCTTGAAGAGTATTTAAAAATTCGTGGGGAAACATTAGAAACCCTTCGTGAACGAACACGAAAAAATATCATTTTAGAAAAAATGAAACAAGCCCTCGCAAATGAGAAAAAAATAACTGTTTCTGATAACGAGGTTAAGTCATTCTATGAAAATAATCAACAGTTATTTATGAAACCATCCCGAGTTCACCTACAACAAATTTTCAAACAACCAAAGCCAAATGCAAAAACCGCTACAGAAACCGCTTGGGAGGAGACAAAAAAGGAAGTAGAAAAGGCACTCGCTCGGATTCGTGCTGGCGAAAGTTTCGAGGCAGTGGCAAGGTCAATGTCAGAATCACCAGACCGTGAAAAAGGAGGCGATATGGGCTGGCTTCCCGATGAAGCCCTACCGCCATTCTTAAAAGAAGTATTACCCTCAATGAAACCCGAAGACTTAAGTCCAGTATTAAAAAGCAATATGGGATACCACTTATTCAAATTATTAGAACGCGAAATAGAAGAAAAGGTTGATTTTGAAACTGTAAAAGACAAAATAAAACAAATTATCTTAGAACAGAAACTCGATGAAGAGATTTACAACTTTTGCAATCCTTACCTTAATGACCCAGAAAAATCAAAGTTTTTTATTGCCTTCGATTCCATTCTAAAAAGAATAATCGAATCTGAGACAAAAAAAGTACCCGAACCAAAACCAGCCCCAACTAAGACAACACCAAAGAAAAAAAGCAAGTAATGAAAAATAAGCAATGAATCGGTTTATTTTCGTGTTTACATATATCTTCTTTTTATCTCTTCATCTATCTGCAACCAACTCCTATACCCCTCCACTAAAAGGTGATTTATTAGCCACCTCCTCTTTCGGTGAGTACCGTGATGGACGTTTTCACATGGGCGTTGATTTCCGTGCTGAAATTGGAACCCCAGTATATGCAATAGACAATGGTTATGTTGTTCGAATGCGATGTGGACCATGGGGATATGGTCGTGTATTATATATCCAATTCAACTCCGGAATTATCGGCATTTATGCACACCTCAGCAAATTCGGAGAACCCTATCAATCTTACCTGTACAAACTACAACATCAGAAAAAGTCATTTACTATTGATGAAGAAATCCGAGAAAATGAACTACCAGTTCAAAAAGGGGCACTTATTGCCTATGCCGGTTATTCCGGAACAAAATTCCCTCACCTACACTTTGAACTCAGGAAAAAAGATGGTATCACATGTATCAACCCGTGGGAATACGGTTTCCAATGGCTCGACCAAAACAGTCCACAAATTTCATCTATCCTATTTGTCCCTGGAACCACCAACACACGCATCAATGGCCGATGTCTGCCAATAGAATTCCCCATTAATAATCAAAAACAAACCCCTATCACGATTCATGCAAAAGGGAAATTAGGCTTAGCAATCAATACTATAGACCCCGAATCCGGGACTTGTAAATTAGGTCCTTATCGTATCACGCTAAGAACATCCAACTCCATCCTCTCCGTTATTGAACAAAATATACTGGACTATAACACCTATCGGGATGCAAAGGTGGTTTTCTATCCATATATATCAAACCCTATTTATTGGATATTATGGCGATGGCAGGGCAATCAAGCACCAAATTATCAACATGTCAGAAAGGACTGGCTTGATATTGACTCTGACGAACATTTGCAAATTGAAGTTGAAGACTTCTATGGCAGAAAAGCAACAGTCCCTCTTTACATATCTGAAATAACATCTAATACAACAAACAAAACAAGTCCAGAGCCCAAAACAAAATCCGGTGTCTTTGTGCATTATTTGCCTGAACTTATTACGATTGAAATTGTGCTCCCAACAAATAAAATAGATACAGAACCGACTATTCTATGCCTGCTTGACACCGAAGAGCAACCTATCACATTAAAACCATTTCGATGCAACGATACTGTCTATGAACTACCATGGTCTCCCCCTCATTCTGGAAAATGGACGTTCAAAGTAACTCATCCATTACTACCACCATGGGAAAAAACAATATATGCTATCAAAGAACAACAACCGATAAAGACCATCGCTACCCAAGACCTAAAAATAAGTATAAGCCCAAAATCACCTTATGGAACTCTTTGGCTTTCTTTATCAAATGCCTCTGTGTCCAACTTACCTAAGGGCATGGTGCTCTCATCAAAAATATGGAAATTGGAACCTGTTGAAGCACCTATTGCAGAGCCAATAAAAATAGAGTTGAATATAAATGATAGTATCACACCAAAACAACGAATACACCTATATCGCAAAACAGGCTCCTCATGGACAAGAGTAGAATCCAAACAAAATGGAGAATTCGTCAGCGCATCTATATCAAACTGGGGCATATATGCTCTTTTTCGAGATGACACACCACCACAAATAAAAGATATTTCAATCACAAATGGGTCAAAAATAACCTCACCCAAACCACCCATTTCCTGCTCCATCTCCGATATCGGTAGTGGTATTGCCAAAGCAGAAATGTTCTGTGATGACCATTGGCTACTCGCAGAATATGATGGACCTCGTGGAACACTACGTTGGGAACAAGACGAAAATTTACCTAACGGTTCTCATCAAATTACAATCGCTTTAACAGACTATGCAGGCTTAACAAAAAAGGAATCCATCACAATCAATGTGCCATAATAAAAAAACAATTTAACTATACGAAGGAAAGGATAATAATATGATACTAATAACAGGTGGTGCAGGCTATATCGGTGCTGTTGCTGTTCGTGAACTATTAAATCATGGCTTTGCAGTAAGAGTAATTGACAAGTTCCTATTCGGTTCAGAAGGGTTAGAAGATGTAGCAAACCGCATCGAATGTATTCAAGGCGATTTAAATAATTTTGACCCAGCATGGTTGGAAGACATAAATGGAGTGATTCATCTCGCAGGACTGAGTAATGACCCTATGGCTGAATTCAATCCAGAAGCCAACAAAAAACTCAATACCGAAGCAACTGCCATCCTCGGAGAACATTGCAAAAGAAAAGGAATAAAACGATTCATATTTGCATCCAGTTGCTCCATTTATGACCGCGGTCTCTTAGCAGAAGATATCATTCAAGATGAGGAAACCGCCGTAGAACCTCGGGCCGCTTATGCAGTGAGCAAATACCAGGCAGAACAAGAATTAAGTAAATTAGCAGGACCTGATTTTTGCCCAACAATGCTTCGTCAAGGCACCGTATACGGATGGAGCCCACGAATGCGTTATGACCTCGTCGTTAACACCTTCGTAAAATCAGCCTTCGACAAAGGAATGCTCACTGTCCATTGTGGTGGAGAAATGTGGCGACCCCTCATCGATGTAACAGACATAGCCCGCGCCTACGTCGCTTGCTTACAAGCAGACCTAAACATCGTTGCTAACCAGATTTTTAATCTTTCCTATAAAAATTACCGTATCCTGGAATTAGCCCATTGGGTTCGCAAAGTTTTCCGTGAGTTTGGAAAAAATATAGAAATCGAAGTAGAATATGGCTCCACTCGGGGTCGGAGTTATCGCATATCCACAAAAAAAACAGAGCACATTTTGGGATTCCGCCCATTAGTAAGTGTCGAAGAATCCATACGAAATATGGTCAATAAAATCCAAAGCGGAATAAATGCCGATTTTAATAACCCCAAATATTATAATATCCAATGGATTGAACTGCTCTGTCAGGCAGAATCCATCATCCGAAAAACTGGCTCTATCATATAATATATTATATTCCAGAACCTTAAGTCACACCCAAAAAAAGATTGAATATGTAGAAAGAATCAATAAGAGAATATAAAATTTGTTCATAAGTATTGCATATCATAAGATTTATCTATGTTCACTCAATGACAAAATATTACTGGTGAAAGGAAAAATAATGAAAACCAAAAAAACTATCCTAATACTTATCTTTTTACAATCTTTTTTATTCTTCATTTCCCCTCTGTATAGTGATGATATCCCAGAGCCAGACTATTCGACATCATTAATTAAATTTCCAGGACCATGGCAATTCCAATTGCCGAAAGCAGGCATTATTTTAGTGCGGGATGATGAGTTAGATACGTTATGCAATCCCGATGCTGAGATTAACATTAGTGTGACTCGTGAGCCAAACATAACCACATTGCGTAAGATTTGTGAAAATGCCCAAGCAAGAGGTGTGCGAACACTTACAATTGCTTTTGACCACTTCTTTGCCCAATATCGTCCTGGGCAAAACAAACCCCGTGAATGGACCCCAGATAAAACGGAATACATCGAACGGATAGCAAAAATAAGCCAGTTTGCTCAGTCATACGGGTTAGGTCTGGATTTAAGTTTTCTCACTCCTCTGGAATTAGGCACCGAATACCGCAAGGAAACAGGAGAATGTGGCGTATGGATGCATTTCGGAAAAGGATTACGAGACCCAGATACAGGCAAATACAGCATAGAATTATGGAGACAGGAACGGTGGGCTAATAATAAAGGTCCTATTGATATTGAATTTGCAGGTGTCCGTGTTTTCGCCTTCAATGAAGATACTTTCGGTAGGGAATATAAAGTTGTCGTTCCCAGTCAAATGGTAGAAATCAGTGAAACCGCACAGATAGAAGAGTACCCATCATTAAAAACCAAACATGGTGATTTCACCGCTACACGAATTCGCATTTATGGGAGCGGTGCTGTAGAGAAAACCAAAGCAAATCGCATATTAGTTGTCATTCATTACAAAACACCCGAAATGGATTATTTTAGTGAAAATGCTCTGCCTTACCTGAAATCCTTGTGCGATAGATATATTAACGCTGGCGTCAAAATTAACGCTCTCTATTCCGATGAAATGCATATACAGCAAGACTGGGCTTATTTTAATCACCATGATTTAGGTTCCTTCGCATTACGTTATGTTAGTCCCGGATTTCAAAAAGCATTCGCACAAAAATATGGCGAACAATACGCAGACCTTGCACCTTATATGATTTATTTTGTGCAGGGACAGGATGTGTTTTCCGATGACCTTTTCGCTCACGAGCCTATTCAACATATAATATCACCAGGGAGAGAGGGGATAATTAAAACCGCATTGTTCAGGGCTCAGTACTACCACTTCTTACATAACGGCGTCGTTGACCTGTTTACTCAAGCCAAAAAATACCTTGAACAGAACGTGGGATACAAACTGGAGGCACGAGCACATGCAACATGGGCAGAAAGTCCAACCTGTGACCTATGGCGGACAGAACGCTGTTTGTACCGACTAAACTATGTCTATGAATATACCTCTAATTTTATGTGGTCAAATACTGTTCATCAAGCAAGTTCTGCCTGCCATGATTACTTTAAGTGGGGTGATTTCCTGACAGGCAACGGAAACGATACTGCCGAAGGAGGTTTCCTCGACCGCAACTATTATGGCTTGGCTTTAGGGGCTTCCACTGGTGTTATTAATGACGTGCCAAATTCGTACTCTGCTCATTGGGGTATGCCTCATGAAATTGCCGACCGACGACAGGCAGTTTGTGATATTTATGGAAACGCCCCATGGCTACCTTTTGCCTTAGTCGAAGATTATGAACACCGCGATACTGATGTGTTATTTCTATATCCTATTGACCTCGTCGCTTTTGATGAACGCTTCGGCAGTTTAACTATTCAATATGGCTACGGAAACTACATCACTGCGGAAAAACTAATCGAATTAGGCTCTTTCGACAATGGCATTTGTCGAGTCAAAAATCGCTCTTATAAAACATTAGTAGCATTATTTGAACCTATACCTCCCGAAGGACTTCTGGAAAAACTATCTACCTTCGTAGAAAACGGCGGAAACTTAATCTGGATAGGTCCTCCACCCTATTTCGATTTTGTTGGCAATTTCATTTTGGATAAGTGGCAAAACGTAATGAGCGTCAACTATCTCCCCACCAGATTTTACGGCTACTCCGCAGTGGGAATGGATATAGAATTTACAGGACCCCTTGCCCATTTATCACCCATGACCGTACTAACAGATTTCCCAATAGACTCCATCTACCCTATACAACCTCTTGAAAATACAACAATAATCGCAACCTGCAAAGGGAATACCGTCGGCACAAACAAAGAAATAAACAAAGGCAAAGCTGTTTATTTAGGCTTCCGTCCACGAGATAATCAAAGTGCAAGCCTCGGGAAAGAAACACGCTGGCTATTTGATATTCTTTCCGCAATGAATGCATATCCACCCTCAGGCATATTCAACGATTATAATGATAACCCCGACTATCTTTCACGAAATAATCCTTATATGTTCACTCGATTCCCAAATGGCACAATTGCAGTGGCACCTCATTACAAAGATATTGAAGAAGGCTGGGAAGGAGGTTTTGCTCGAAATCGCGAGAAAGATGAACAGATAGTTAAGGAATTGAATTTAAAACCTAATGTTATTGAATTAAAAGACTTCAAAGTCTGGGGACATACCGTCACCTATCAAGGAAATAGAGCCATGGCTTTCCGTACTGTAGATGGACAACTACTTGCGTTTGCTGGTTCCGGTTCAAAAGAAATAAATATCGACGGTAAAACATTTACCTTCGCAGACAATCCCGTTCATCACATTGCTTGGGCTCCCGTTCCACAAAATCGTTACGTCAAAAATGGAGCCGTAGCAACAATTTTAATAAACGGGAACGGAAATGCCTACATACCTTTCAAAGCACCTCAAAACAAACCCTTTGAGATTATCGCAGAAGGAACTACACCAGGAAGTCCCGGTGAAAAAATACCTTTTGAATACTCAGAAACAGAAGAAAAACTCACAATAGCATTAACACCTGCTTCTATTAACAAACTCCTATATATCGTCCCATTATCTCAATAATATGCCCATACAAAAATTAAAAGACATTATACCAAACATATTTTCAGACCATGATTGGCTAATTGCATGGAAAAACATCCTCTTACCTTCCTATTGCATTAATTGCAACAGCCGTTTAATAACAGAAGAAAATCCATTCTACTGCCCTGCATGTTGGGCAACCCTACCCCGTATTGAAAGACCCTTCTGTTCACTTTGCGGGACTCCTCACCCTACAGCTATAGGTTTCGGGACACGCTCCAACTTCCCTTGCAAAAAATGTAGAACTCAACCAAATCGGTATATTGAAACCATACAAAGCCCCCTTCAATACAAAGGCATTGCCCGTGATGCAATCCTTAAATTCAAATTTAATAAGAAACGCTCCATGGCAGAACCATTAGGAGCAGTGCTCCGTGAATGGATTGAAACAGAAATGGCAGACGAACATTTCGATTTAATTATCCCCGTCCCCTTACACCCATTTCGGCTACAACGAAGAGGCTTCAACCAATCCCTATTACTTGCAGAACAAATAATAAACACCTTTGAAGGAGCCAAACTATCCGAAACCCTGATTCGTATCCGTCCTACAATAACACAAACCATACTCCCCGTTAATGAACGAAAGAAAAACGTTCACGGTGCCTTTCAAGTACGAGACCCCAACGAAATAAAAGGGAAAAAAATACTACTTATCGACGACATCGTTACAACAACTACCACTGTAACTGAGTGTGCTCGCATACTAAAAAAGAATGGTGCCACCTCCGTCAACGTACTGTCCATAGCACGAACCTCCCACCTACCCGACATCAACGACTTATTAGAACCCACCATATAATAAACAAATTCTTTAACAAACATCTAAGTAAAAAACACTTACACCTCCTATTTACCTACATTTTTCACAATAACACCGTAAGAACCAGACCCACACATCTACCCAAACAATTTCAGCAAGTTCGGATATAGTAACGAACCCAAGCATTCGCCCTAAACAATCACTGTCAGGTTAATCATAAGGGCGAACCCATCCATCCACCCCAACTCAGACGTCTACTTTTAGGGCAAACGCATGGGTTTACCCCTACTCATTATACCAAAGTAGTGGGAGCATCCCTGCTCCCAAAAAAAATAACCATTAACATCCAATCTATCCCTTCGTGAGCAAGTCCACCCCCGCTATATTATTACATTATGTAGACACCCCTACCTGAATTTTTTACTTAGCAATTACACAAGGTAAAGAACATTCAACCACAGAGTTTTTCAATTCTTTTCTCCATGCCCTCTGTGGTTTATTTCTTTTCTAAAGGTATAATGTAGGGGGAGCATCCCTGCTCCCTAAAAAAAATAACCATCAACATCCAATCTATCCATTTTTGAGCAACTCCACCCCCGCTATATTATGTAATAATTTCCCACAGGCAAAAATGTTTGTGCTACTTTATAATTCCTGGGCAGTAGCCGTCTTCACCATCAGGGCAGGGATGATAACCATTCATGTTAAAGAATTGTATTAATCGCAATAACTCGCTTAGGTCTATCACCCAATTCTGTGGATTGTAATCTGATGCATGTGGTAGGCAAGACTTATCTCCATCATAGCCTGAAACATAGCTATCCTCAGATTCTTCTCCTGGTAATGCACAATGATATCCACCCATATTGAAAAATTGTATTACTCGTAGCAATTCCGGCAGATTTATCTGCCAATCACTATTTTGATCTCCACTGTGTGGTGGTTTTTCTCCTTCACCTTCCGGTATACCTTCACCTTCGATTATACCTTCAGTAGTTCCTTCCCCTTCTCCCTCTGAA
>DAOSBX010000045.1 GCA_035361075.1 Candidatus Hydrogenedens sp.
GCTTTCCAGAAAGCAAAAAATGTTAAGGCATGCCATAATACAAGAAGTGTATCGGTTGAAATTGAATTAGCTCCTGCAATAAGAAATGGTGAGACTGCATAGATAAGAGCAGTAATTTGCCCAATTGTTTCATCCCAAAGATTTTTTACAAAGAGGTAAACAAAGAGGACTGTAAAAAAGAAAGCGGGGATAAGATAAAATCGTGCTCCCCATGTGCTATTTTCACCAAAAATTGCCAATCCTGATGCTATAGCCATATACGTAAGTGGTGGTTTAGACCAATGATGTTTTCCATGAAGTATGGGTTCTAAAGGGTTTCCATTCTGATAGGTTTCACGGGCACATAAAGCATATCTTCCTTCTGTAGTTTCATAAAGACCACGACTTCCCTGAAACATACTTACGCTTACAAATGCAAGGAAGAGGGCAATATATAAAATGTTTTTAGGTATATAATTATGGTCATTTATTGAAATGTTAGACATGTTAATTCCCTTTAGGATAACTATCCGATAGTTTTTAATAGTTATGAAAGAATATGTATATAAAACGTAGAAAGTTTTGTCTTTATTTTACTAAAAGAAGACGAAGAGAAGATATTTTATTCCATAGAGATTTTTGATTTGAAATTAAGATGTTTTTATTACGTATTTGTTTTGGTACTCAATAGTTTATTAGTCCAGGTAGCCTAAGGCTTTTAACTTTTGTATCATATCAGGCGGTAGGGAAGTTGTGTTTCCAGTGTTATAATATTTTTCCTGTTCCTCATTTGAGATATATGACATCAGTTTCTGTACAGTATTGGGGTAATCGGCTGATATGTCCAAATTTTCATTAGGGTCATTGCTAATATTAAACAGTTTAACAGTATTCTTGTTCTTGTCAAGTATAAGTTTCCATGGATAATCAACAACGGCTTCCAGATTCAGATCCATATCAGACCATGGTCCCCAAGTCACAATTTTTGAAATAACATCATCATTTTGTTTTATCAGGTCATATCCTTCAAATTGAGGAGGAATAGGAAGTCCTATCAGGGATACAATAGTTTTCGCTAATCCTGCAGTTGAGATATTTTTATCCACTCTTTTTGGAAGTATACCTTTACCGTAGATGATTACAGGAACTCTTATTTGTTCTTCATAAACCGTGGTACCATGACCCACACCTTTATGCTCCCAGAATTCTTCGCCATGGTCTGAGATAATGAAAAAAATTGTGTTTGGAAATTTATGGCTGATGAATTGAACTAATTTTTCTATCTCTGCATCAGTAAATCTTATTTCTGCGTGGTATCTCCGTTTAATTTCATTTTGTGCTGAAGTAGACAACTCAAACGGTGGGGGCTCTTCTCGCTTACCAATAAGATAATATATTAAATTTGTTGCATACTCAAAAAATGGGTCTGGTTCTAATCGACTTTTTTCTTCATCCGTTATATTTGCTGTTGTCTTGAAGTACTGAAGGAAAGAGTCTGGGGGAGTATATGGCATGTGAGGATCCATGTAGTGGGCATATAGAAAAAAAGGCTGTCTTGGATTTCTCATAAATTCCAATGATTTTGTGGTTACAGTTGAGGCAATTCCTCCATTATCAAAATAAAAATGTGATTTTTTAAATCCTTGTGCAAATCCAAGTAACGGTGCCAGATTGGCGTTTGTTTGCACCGCATAAGTTTCATACCCATGTTGTGCAAGATATTCAGGCAGAGTTAAAATTGCATCACTAAGAATATCGCTCGTAGGAGCATTCGGGTCCTCTTTCATAACGCTGTAGCGGACACCGTGTTTTTCTGGGGGTAAGCCTGTTAAAAAAGTAGCAAGGGTCGGTTTTGTCCAACTACAAGGAGTAATAGCATTAGGTATATATATAGATTTCTTTGTAAGGTTTGATAGAAATGGTGTAATAGGGTTAGGATTTAGTTCAGGATTGATACAATCAGCCCTTACTGTGTCAATAAGAATAAAGACAACATTAGGAGGTGCTAATATTTTTTTCTGGATATAGTAGCCTGCAAAGATGAAAACAAAGGCTAAGAAAAGTAAACCAATAATAAGAATTTTTTGGGTTTTATTCATTTTGTTATATACTTAGATTAACTTTCAGTTTCTATTTCGAGGTCGTAAACAAATGAATGTTCTCCTTGTAATGGGCATTGAACCAGCCATTCCCCTTTAGGAGACATAATTCCAGAAGCAGAATTAATTACGCCGAATTGAGAACCCGCATTTACAGTTACAATATAGCATTTGCTTTCACGGGCTCGTAATCGGAGGTTAATATCATAGTATGGAAGGTAAGTCTGGTCTATACCAGTATTTGCAAGATGAAAAATTATCTGTGCTCCTCGTTTGCCTAACTGGTAAGATAATCTCGGGTCATGATATGGACCGAATCCAGGTGCGACCCAGAAATCATTGCCAAGCAAACAACCAAAGGTAATTCCTTTGTACTTAAAAATTCTTAGTTCTTCTCCAGGGCGACACCAACGACGGTCTTCTTCCGTAGGGACTAATTTCTCCTGTGTCCCTAATAATTTCCCTTCATCAGTGTAAATCCGTGCTTGAATATAAGTTTGTTCATTCATTCTTACACCAGTGCCAATAATGGCAGTAATATATGATTTTTTACAAGCAGACGCTATTTGTTTCCATGCTTCGGGTGTTCTAACATCACTAAAATTGTTGTTATAACCTGTAAGACTCATTTCAGGAAATACGATAATGTCACAATCTCCTTTTTGGATGTAATCTAATATTTTGGGAAGATTATCTTTTTTTGAATTCCCGACTATCATCTGGACACCTCGAATACGTAATACTGCCATAAAACTTTCCTTCTCTTATTTTTCTTAACTTAACGATATTATGTCAAAAAAAGATTGCTATTTTAAATTTGAGTTAGGTCATCCATATCGTTTCATTTTGAGTTTTAAAATAAAGGTTAATTTTATACTAAGTTATTATTATTAATCTCAGTTTTATTTTTAAAATAATAAAAATAATAAATGAAAAATTTGACTTCCTTGTTATAAAAAAGTTAATATATAGAGTTATGAGTCTGAGATTTTAAAAATGTTCTCTTTTTTTATAAAATAGTGTATAATATTTAATAGAGTTGAAATAGGATCGTTGTATCGAAGGTTTAGTTAATACTAATGATGTTAATGGAGATAAAAAGTTAATATCATTGATAATTGATAGAAAGACATTGGGCAGGAAATGAAAGTGGCAAATATTCAATATGATAGTGAAAATAAGGACCCAATAGAAATAATTGAGTTAGAAATTGCTGATTGGGATAAATATCACCGTGAAATTTTTGCCCGTTTTTCTACAATAATAGAAAGAATAACGGAAAGACTTCCACGGTTTCGGCATTCTTTGAAGAATCGTAAGAGTTTGAATGCATATTTTCAGCGGGTTAAGAACCTTCTGGATAAAGCGAACTCCCTCGAGGAGCGTAAAAATCTATCTAAAAAAGCACAGGGGCAAATTCGAGAAATTCGTTCTGCTTTAGCTCATTGTTATACAGCAATTGTTGCCTTTGAGAATGCATTCAATACAACGCTGGCATTATTAGAACGGATACCAGAAGATACAATATCCGTTTCTTCTGATATTTCTACGATTATTAAATCAAAAACACAGGAAGAGGAGCTTTTAAAAGAATTACAAATGGTTCAAGGGATGGGCCCTGCATCTCCCAAATCAGAGATTAAAAGTGAATTTGTGAGTGTAATGAAAGAGGAGGAGATAGAAGAAACAGAGGAAAAAGTAAAAATTGGTGATTTATTGGTTAGAGAGGGAATAATATCACGGGAGCAGTTACATAAAGCACTTGTTTACCAGAGGCAAGGGAGTCATAAGAGAGAACATTTAGGTTCTATTTTAGTGAGGCTTGGGTATGTGGATGAGGATACAATTTCTAAAGTATTAGCAAAACAGAGTGGTTATCCGTATATAGAGGATTTGAGGAACGAGATTGTCCACCACATGGCATTGAGTATTATTCCAGAACGTTTAGCACGTCAACATGAATGTATGCCTTTGCAAATACGTGGAAATACACTTCGTGTAGCAATATCAAATCCATATAATCTCTTGGCGATTGAAGACTTGAAATTAGTATCAAATTGCGCTCTTGATATTGTTGTATCATCGAGAAAACAAATATTCTCTATGATTCATTACTGGTATAACATCAAAGTTTAGGGGTTATTACTTCCTAATTAGTCGTGGTGGATTTGATTATCAAGAATAAGTCGTGTTCGTGCACTTAGAATACGATAATCCCCTATATGAAAGTCAGAAACAGATTCAATAATAACGTCACGGTTAAATTCTTTTTGTATACTTTCCAAGATAGACATGTTTTCTTCACGAAGTCGTTTAGCAATATGGGGGTGCGTCTGTAAGATAACTTTCTTTTCTTTATTCACTACAAATAAACTTTTAAGTCGCCGAAGGATATCTAATAACATCGTTGTTACTGATTTTATATGTCCTCTTCCATAGCAATATGGACACGGCTGTGTTAATATTTTTATAACATTCTGTTTCAACCTTTGGCGGGTCATCTCAATCATTCCCAACTCACTGATTTCAGATATTGTGATTTTTGCCCTATCTCTTTTTAGCAGTTCTGTAAAATGATTTAATAATTTTTTGCGGTTTTGCTCGTAGAGCATATCAATGAAATCAATGACAATAATACCATTTAAGTCACGTAAACGGACTTGACGGGCTATTTCTTCTGCCGCTTCCAAGTTGGTTTGTAAGATAGTTTCTTCTAATTCTTTTTTCCCTGTAAAACTCCCCGTATTGACGTCAATTGCTACTAACGCCTCTGTCAAATCGATAGTGATATATCCACCTGACTTAAGTTGAACGTTTCTTTGAAGGATTTTCTCAATTTCCTTTTCAATATTCATCTTTTCGAAAAGAGGTGTTTTAAGTTTATATAACCGAACCCTTTTCTTAAGTTGTGGTTCGAGGATATCGAGGAAATTTATAATTTTTTCATATTGCGGTTGATTATCTATTGTTAATCGATGCACATCTTTCGTAAATCGGTCTCGGACAACACGTAAAATAGGATTCAGGTCTTCACGGAGGATGCCAGGTCCTTTTTGTCTGTGGAACTTTTCCTGGACTTCCCTCCAAACTCTTAGTAAATATCCAACGTCATTTTCTAAGTCTTCACGAGACCTATTTTCAGCAGCAGTTCTGAGGACAATACCCATCCCAGGTGGTTTTATTTGTGGAATAATTTTCCGTAATCGTTCTCTTTCTTTCTCAGATTCTATTTTTCGTGATATACCGCTGGATTGGATAGTTGGGAATAGGATAATATATCTCCCAGGGATAGTAATAAACGTTGTAAGTCTTGCTCCTTTGTTCCCTATCTGGTCTTTTACGACTTGCACCATTATTTGTTGGTTTGTATGAATTATATCTTGTATTCTGGGAGGACCCTTTTCTGTTTTACGGTGTAGGGGGCGTGGAACCATTCCCTCATCAACAATAATATCCTCAAAATCTACCAGAATATCCGATACATATAAGAAACCGTTCTTCCCAATACCAATATCTATAAATGCTGCTTGCATCCCAGGAATGATAGAATCAACCCTGCCTTTATAAATATTACCGACCAGTGACGGAGCTTCTGCTCGTTCTATCATAAGTTCCACTAATTTCTGGTTCTCTAAGAGGGCGATGCGTGTTTCTAAAGGCTCTACATTGATAACTAATTCTTTCATAGCAATTATCCCGCAAATAGAAATGATTTTTCTCTGGGAACACTATATATTAATCCAACCCCGACAATACAAGTTAAATAAAAGGAACGACCGTAACTTAAAAATGGGAGTGGTAACCCTGTAACAGGCAGTACCCCCATTGTGATTGCGATGTTAACAAATATGTGAAATAGAAATATAGTAGCAACTCCAGTAACAAGTAATTTCCCTTTTAACTCATTTGCATAAAATGCTAATTGCACAAAACGGAGTAGAAGTAAGCCATAAAGGATAATAAGTAATGAAGATTTATAGAAGCCATGCTCTTCCGCAAATAGAGAAAAAATGAAGTCAGTGTGATGTTCAGGAAGATATTTTAGTCGGGTTTGGGTTCCTTGTCGAAAGCCTTTTCCGTAGATACCACCACTACCAATGGTAATTCTACTTTGATAGGTTTGCCAGCCACTACCTCTAATATCTGCCTCTGGATGAAAGAAGGTATAAATTCGGGTAAGTTGGTGTGGTTTCAAAGGTAGATATTTAGGATGTTCACCTGCTTGTATTTGTTCGATTGTAAGGCTATTAACTTCTAAAAATAAGAAGAGTATTACTACTAACCCTGCGATAACCGTAGCGAGCCAATGCCACAGCCGACAACCAGCCACCCACAGCATTATCATAGTGATAGGGACAAGAGACATGGCAGTTCCTAAATTAGGTTGTAGAAGAATGAGAAAGATGGGGATGCCTGAAATTATAAAAGTTAAGATATACCAGTGCAGTTTTTTAATACGTTCTCCAAGTTTTCCGAAGTACCATGTAAGTGTTAGCACGATAATAATCTTATTAATTTCAGAAGGTTGGAACCTAAATGAGCCAATAGGTATCCATCGTTCGCTCCCTTTTGCTTGCACACCAAAGAATAGCACAGATAAAAGGAGCAAAATGGAAAGAATATATAAAATGGGCGATAAGGCTATAATGATGTGGAAATCAAAAATTAAAATGAAAAGCAGGATAGGAATGGTTATAAAAAATATCATCACATGGTTTCTAAAGTTTGTATAGTCCTCACTTTGACATGCACTATACATATTTATCCAGCCAATAACAACCAACGCAAATATGAGTAGAAATGATATGACATCAAACTTTTTCAGTCTACGCCAATCAATGATTCGAATACTACTGTCCTCAATGTCAAAATCTATTTGTTGTGTTGGGGTTAAATATTTTTCTAAGGTACTCAATTTTGCTGGTCTCCCGTTTCTTCTCTTGCTATAAGTTGTGGTTCCTGCTTTTTAGCATCTCTTGTATAGAAAAATTCGATAACCTGTTTTGCCACAGGAGCAGCTGCAGAAGCACCATGATGCCCATGTTCAATCAACACACACAAAGCTATTTTAGGTTCTTTATTCAATACGCCAGCAATAAACCATGCATGGTCTCTCATTTCCCATGGTATTTCTTCTTCACTTTTATATTTTTTATGATGCTCTAAAGACATAATTTGTGCACTACCAGTTTTCCCGATAACAGTAATTCCTTCTACTTTTGCAGATTTCCCTGTACCAGCCCTGTGTGTCCCCGAAGGTTCAACACATAATTTCATACCTTCAATAACAGATTCCAATGCTTTTTTTGAAAAAATTTGTTCTTGTGCATCAGGAATTTGAAAATCTTTATTTAAATGTGGGTAAACGCGATGTCCTCCATTAATAATGGTAGCCATAAGGACTGCATTTTGTAATGGTGTTGTAGCACAACTTCCCTGTCCAATACTTAAATTTACTGTATCGCCAGGGTACCATTTCTGTTCCCATATCGGTTTATGAGCATTTACTTTAGCTTTCCATTCACGGCTGGGGATTAACCCAGTTACTTCATTTGGCAAATCAATGCCTGTTTGAACTCCGAGACCTATCTTATGGGCATATTCGGAAATTGTATCTACACCTAATTTTAATCCAACGTTATAAAAGAACACATCGCAGGAATAAGCCAATGCTTCTACCACATTCACGGAGCCATGACCATATTTATTCCAACATTTCCATTCCCTACCAGTGCCACCAATTCTAAAAGAGCCTGGACAAAAAAAAGTTGTGGTTGGAGTAATTACTCCTTTTTCGAGTGCAGTAGCAGCAAGGAAGACTTTGAATACAGAGCCAGGTGGATATTGTTCGCTAATGGCTCTATTAGTCATTCGGTTGGGGTCTTTAGATTCTAACAATTCAATTCGTTCTGCGTCCTTTCCTTTTGTTACAAACACATTTGGGTCATATCCTGGACTACTCGCTATTGCTAAGACCGCACCTGTATCGGCATTAAGAACCACAATAGAGCCCTGTTGATTTGCAAGAATTTGTTCACAAAACTTTTGTAGTTCAATATCGAGAGTCAAGACAAGGTCTTTCCCTGAAATAGATTTCTGACGCAATTCTGTTTCCTCATATAATAAGTGTCCACGACTATCTTTCCGAGCTAAAACTAAATTTCCGTATCGGTCTGTTCTTAGTTGTGGTCTACCTGACGCATATTTTGTTACAGTCATATACCCATCTTTTCCATGGAGCCAACGTTCATAATACCGTTCCAAACCACTTCTTCCTATAACATCGCCAGGGAAATATTCACCCTCTAAGATATCTAATTCATCTTTATTAATTTCATTTAGATACCCCATAATTTGTCCAGCAACGGAGCCCATCGGATATCTTCTTTGTGGCTGTAATGTTAAGTATACCCCTGGTAATCTAAAACTATTTTCTTCAATTCGTATCCAATCAGAACGAGCAATATCCTTCTTTATTACAATCTGAGTAAAAGGCTCTGATTTGAAATTATCAATTTGCTCTAATATCCACGAAGCAGGAACATTAATAATGCTCTCCAATGTCTTCGCTACATCTTTTTGCTGGTTTACTGGGCAATCTCCTGGGACAAAGACCACATCTGTGGAGGGACGATTATCTGCCAATATAGTTCCATCCTGAGCCAGAATTTTACCCCTATCTGCTTTTAATCTCTGAGGCCAGATACGGTTATTCTCTGCCTTTTCGCGGTATAATTCCGCATCACGAACCTGAATGGTCCAAAGACGGAATATTAAAATCGCCATGCTAAATATAATGGCAATCACTACAAGCCATAATCGGACATCGTTACTTCTATATGTTAATGAGATATCACTCATTTATTTATAACCTTGAATGTTTTTATTTCCGATAAACGAAATACGTGATGTAATAACCAGAATATAATAGGTGTCATCAGGGCACTATAAAATGCAGATGGTACGGTATTGACAAAAAGGACATAAAAGAAGTTTGTATATGGGTCTTGTAAATAAGTTATGACATTAAATAACAATCCGTGGAGCAAAGCCCCCATAAATACCAATCCGGACTTAATTGCTGGATGCTCACTTAGTAGCCTGCTGGATAATTTTCCAAATATAAATCCTGTAATTACAAGGCAAAGTATATGATGCCCGAGTGAAGTGTTACTTGCGATGTCCTGATATATACCTGCCAATATCCCTGTGAACATTGCTCGTTCTTCTCCATAGAACAAAGCAAAGAAAATAACCATGATTAAACCCAAATCAGGAACAACTCCTTGAATTTGCAATACCTCAGGCCATCCTGTTTGTATAACGGACATGGTCAGAACAATTATAAACCAAATTATATAGTCAATGTACATTTTTAACTCCAAGCATTAGGGTGCCAACAATTCTTGAATAGTTGTATCTGTATTCTCTGGTATCTTTATGTCCGTATTTAATTGACTGCTCACGTGCATATTATCAATCTCTGTAATGTCAAGTGGCTCAATATTATCTATAATTATATAAACATCATCCAACCTATATGGGTCTACAATTGGTAAAATATCAGCACTCTTCCAAAGTGTTCCTGACTCATGAATAGATTGAATAGTTCCTATAGGCAACCCTGGAGGAAAGATGCTTTCAGGGCTTGTAACTATTATATCTCCAACCCGTATTTGGTCATAAATATCAATGTAATTCATGGTGCATATCTTGCGAAAATCTCCCGATGGATAAATAACGCCATCATAAGCACGTAGTCGATTTCTTTGAACCATGGCACCTATTCGACATTCACGATGATGTAAGGTAGCAACAACAGAGGAAAAAGGAGATGTATCTATAATTAATCCGACAACCCCTTCAGGAACTATGACTCCTTGATATGCACGGATACCATCATTTGTCCCACGATTTATTCGGAGGGCACCTTGGTATATTTCTAAGATATTAGCGTGAACCAATGTCAAGTTTTTCCATTCTTTTGGTAGAGCAGAGATTTTAAGTTTTTGTTGGAGCTGACAATTTTTTTCTGTCCTATCGAGTAGGGCTAACCGTAAACGCATAAGTTCTTCTTTTAAGGTTTTGTTTTCTGTCCTGAGATAATCAGGTTCAAAAACAGCTTCTACAACATAATCGAAAAAGTTAGAAACATACATCTTAGTGTTTACGATGGGATAAGTTATTAAATAAAAACCTTGTTTGAATATTCTTTTTAAAGGTTCTGTGGATGTTTCTGTGAGAAGAGATAAGATACATATAAGGCATATCACAAGGAAAATAATCGTAGAACGGTAAGGATGTGATATGTCCGATGTGTTCATGTTTATTTATTATTCCCAAAATAAATTAAGCCCAATGAAGTCCTTTTTACCCTCATCCTTTTTATGATTAAGTGCAAATTAAAGTTTCTCTTCAGGAAAGTTCTTTAACTCTTCAAGGAACTTTCCTCCGCCGAGTACAACCGCTGATAATGGGTCTTCTGCAATAGAGACATGAAGTCCCGTTTCTTTGGCAAGTAACTGGTCTAATCCACGGAGTAATGCTCCACCACCAGCAAGGACAACACCGCGGTCGACAATATCAGCCGACAATTCAGGTGGAGTTCGTTCCAATGTAAAACGAACCGCTTCTACAATTTGGCTAACAGGTTCTCTAAGCGACTCACGAATTTCTTCAGAAGTAATGGTAATAATTCGTGGCAATCCTAATACCTGGTCTCTTCCTTTTACTTGCAATTCAAGTTCCTGTTTTAATGGGAAAGCAGAACCGATAGCTATTTTTATCTCTTCCGCTGTGCGTTCACCTATCATCATGTTGTACGAACGTTTCATGTGATTAATAATCGCTTGATCCATTTCGTCTCCCGCAACACGAACTGATTTTGAAAACACAATTCCACCTAAGGATATAACAGCCACTTCCGTTGTTCCGCCTCCAATATCTACAATCATGCTTCCCTGAGGTTCATGGACGGGCAAACCAGCCCCGATGGCAGCTGCCATCGGCTCTTCAATAATATATACTTTCTTGGCACCTGCCTGCATAGCACTTTCTGTAACAGCACGGCGTTCTACCGCTGTTATGCCAGAAGGGACACCGACAGCAACTCTTGGCCAGATTAGCCTTTTACGATTGTGTACTTTTTGAATAAAATACCGAAGCATTTGTTGTGTTGTCTCGAAATCTGCAATAACCCCGTCTTTCATGGGTCGTATTGCTACGATATTACCTGGAGTTCGCCCTATCATATTTTTTGCTTCATTCCCGACAGCACGAACTCGTCCTGTGTCTTTGTTGATAGCCACCACTGATGGCTCACTCAAAACAATCCCTTGTCCTTTCACATAAACAAGGGTATTGGCTGTCCCTAAATCTATAGCCATATCGTGGGAGAAAAGCCACGGTATTTGTCGAACCATCTGTAACACGCGTTTAGTCTCCTTAATGTGAATGGGTTATGTTAAAACAAAATATTCCATTGTCCCTTTGTATTAAAAAACTAATTATATCAAACATGGATTCTTTTTTGAAATTCATAAATATTTGAACTGTAACCAAATATCCTTTGCTTGGTTTACCTTATCCGTTATAATTGTTCTTATTTTACTTGAATGATTCTATGACATTACATAATTTTTATTAAAAATCACATAAATATCTGAGTGCATTAAAAAAATCTATTTAAGGAATTGTTTTATAGGGCAATTTTTGTTATTATATTATATAAAGGAAGAAAAGGATGGAGTATTTTTTCTGTCATTTTTAAGTTCTGATAGAAAGTTAATAAGATTATAAGGATTAAAAAGGCTTTTATTCTATAATGAACAGTTTCCTAAAGCAAATATCGTTATGGATTGTGTTTCTTATTATTATGGTTCTGGTTCTTTCAAACTTTTCGAAAGTGAAAGGACCGAAGAAGGAACTTCTTGAGCCCGATTTTGTTCAGCAATTAGCACAAGGAAATATTAAATCAGTAACAATCCGTGAAATAGGGAATAACCTTAAACAGGTTTATGCTGAATTGAAAAATGAAGTAGAGGGTCAAAAGAAAATACAATTTAACACAGACACATTTAAGGAAGAATGGAAAAATCAGTTAGATGAGCAAGGGGTAGTGTATAAATACGAAACCGAAAATCCATTATGGCAGGGATTATTGGTTAATGTTTTGCCCTTATTGATAATTATGGGTTTGTTCTGGTTTTTAATGTTTCGTCAGGTTCAAGGGGGTAGTAACAAAGCATTATCATTTGGGAAAAGCCGTGCACGGCTTGTAAATCAAAGTGATAAAGTAGTTACTTTTAACGATGTAGCAGGGGTTGACGAGGCAAAAGAGGAATTACAGGAGATTGTAGAATACTTGAAGGACCCAAAGAAATTTTCAAGGTTAGGTGGAAGAATTCCCCGTGGCGTTTTATTGGTAGGACCTCCAGGTTCTGGGAAAACATTATTAGCACGTGCAGTGGCAGGGGAGGCTAATGTTCCTTTCTTCAGTATAAGCGGTTCCGATTTCGTAGAGATGTTCGTAGGAGTTGGTGCCAGTCGCGTTCGCGATTTGTTCCAGCAGGGTTATAAAAATGCTCCATGCATTATCTTTATTGATGAAATTGATGCGGTTGGCAGACAACGTGGTGCAGGTTTAGGCGGAGGACATGATGAGCGTGAACAGACATTAAACCAGTTATTGGTTGAAATGGATGGTTTTAATAGTAATGAAGGGGTTATTCTCATGGCTGCAACCAATCGGCCTGATGTTCTCGACCGTGCGTTGCTCCGCCCTGGCAGATTTGACCGACAGATTGTAGTAGCCAATCCTGACGTACGTGGTAGAAAACAGATATTGGAAGTTCATATACGAAATCAAAAAGTTCCTATGGATGATGACGTTGACCTTGATGTATTGGCTCGGAGTACCCCTGGCTTCTCTGGTGCTGACCTCGCAAATATGGTAAATGAAGCTGCCTTGCTTGCTGCCCGAAGGAATAAAGATAAAGTAAGTATGATTGATTTCGAAGATGCCAAAGACCGTGTTTTAATGGGTCCTGCAAGAAAAAGTCTTGTGTTAAGTGCAAAAGAAAAATTACAAACCGCATATCATGAGGCAGGACATGTTCTGGTTGGGCGACTTTCTCCCGATGCAGACCCTATCCATAAAGCAACAATTATCCCACGGGGACCCTCTCTCGGAGTTACAAGTTTCCTGCCAGAAGAGGACCGTCATAACTTAACCAAAAAATGGTGCTTGGCAACAATTCGCGTTACAATGGGTGGTCGTGCTGCAGAAGAAATTGTGTTTAATGAGTTTACCAGTGGTTGTGCCAATGACTTACAACAGGCAACACGATTAGCACATTCAATGGTTTGTGAATGGGGAATGAGTTCATTAGGTCCTATCGCTTTTGGCAAGAATGAAGAGGTCTTTTTAGGACGAGACTTTGTGCGGATGCGTGAATTTAGTGAGGAAACAGCCGCTGCTGTCGACCGTGAGGTACATACAATTCTTGAAGATGCTTATAGAGACACAAAGGCACTTTTAGAAAAACATAAAGATATTTTAGATGCTTTGGCAAAAGCACTTTATGACAAAGAGACGCTTGAATCTGATGAGATAGACGAGATTATTAGCTCTATTGGAGGTGAACATATCCTTCCCGAACGCTGGAAAAAGGATAAACAAAAAAAGTTTACGGAAGAAGAGATTAAGCAACCACAAGAATCTACAGAGGAAATAGTAAAAACATTGCCTCCAAACCAACCACCACTGCCTGATTTGGCATGACTAATGTATTCGTTTATATTTTTGGGATAGGGAAAAATGTTAAAGCGAACGCAAGTGATAGGAATTTTGAATATTACCCCAGACTCGTTTTATGACGGTGGACTTTATTTTAATTTTGATAAGGCATATTCGCGTGCGTTACAGATGGTGAGTGAAGGTTGCGATTGGATAGATATTGGTGGTGAGTCCTCCCGTCCTTTTTCCGAATCAATCAGTGCAGAAGAAGAACAACGGAGAATTCTACCTGTTTTGCAAGCTCTTGAACAATTGCCAATTCCCCGTTCAGTAGATACATACAGAGCAGATACAGCAAGGAAAGCCTTGACATTTGGCGTTTCAATGGTTAATGATATATCAGCATTTCGGTTTGACCCAGAACTTGTGGAGGTGGTTGCCGAAGCCAAATGTAATTATATTTTAATGCATATGCAAGGAACCCCTAAAACAATGCAGTTGGAACCTCGATATAACGATGTGATTTCAGATATTTGTGCTTTCTTCGAAGAGCGATTAACGTTTGCAGTTAATCACGGAGTTGAAGAAGAGAAGATATGGCTTGACCCCGGTTTCGGTTTCGGTAAAAATGTGGAACAAAATTTAACTATATTGAGACGGATTGAAGAATTTAAAACATTTGGCAGACCTATTCTTATTGGAACTTCTAACAAATCGACCATTGGTACTGTATTAGATTTGCCTGTTGACCAACGTATAGAAGGGACATCGGCAACAATTGCATGGGCAGTATTTAAAGGTGTACATGCCGTTAGAGTTCACCAAGTTAAGGAAATGGTTCGAGTTATTCGTATGACTGAGGCTATAATGTACGGAATAGAATAGAGGAAGGTAAATGTGAATATGAACAAACGACTTTTTGGAACAGACGGCGTTCGTGGTGTTGCAAATATTCACCCAATGACTGCGGAAATGGCTCTGAAAATAGGCAGAGCCGCAGGAACTATTTTTCAACGGGAAAAACGACAACATACAATCCTGATCGGTAAAGACACACGACGTTCGTGTTATATGCTTGAAAATGCACTGACAGCTGGACTGTGTTCTGTAGGTGTCCGTGTCTTGTTAACAGGTCCACTACCGACACCCGGCGTCTCGTATATTATGCGTAGTTTGCGATGCGATGGGGCTATTATGATTAGTGCGTCGCATAACCCTTACTACGACAATGGAATAAAAATATTTGGTCCAGACGGGTACAAAATTCCGGATGAAATTGAAGATGAAATTGAACGATTAATTCAAACAGGTGAAGTTGACCAGCTCCGTCCAACCGGAGAACACGTTGGTACCGCAAAACGGATTGACGATGCTGTTGGAAGGTATATCGAATTTGTCAAAGCAACGTTTCCTAAAGGCATGCGATTGGATGGTTTGCGGATTGTTGTCGATTGTGCAAATGGTGCAATGTATAGAGTCGGACCGGATACACTATCGGAATTAGGAGCAACCGTAATACCTATTGCTGATGAGCCAAATGGTGTAAATATCAATGACTGTTGTGGTTCTGTTTACCCAGAAGAGATGCGGGCACAGGTAATCCGTGAAAAAGCAGATGTAGGTATTGCTTTTGACGGGGATGGAGACCGATTGGTAATGGCTGATGCCCAAGGAAGATTACTGGATGGAAATGCTATCCTCGCAATTCTTGGAGTTGATTACTTAAAAAGAGGCATTCTTGGCAATAACACATTGGTAACAACGGTTATGTCAAATGTGGGGTTAGAGTTAGCCCTTCGATCTTTTGGGGGTAAGGTGGTTCGAACAGGAGTAGGAGACCGAACCGTCTCAGATACATTAAAAAAAGAGGGGTCAAACTTAGGTGGCGAACCTTCAGGTCATATCCTCCTAACAGATTATAATGTTACAGGCGACGCAATGATAGCCGCTTTGCAATTGCTGGCGATTATGATACGTTTAGATCAACCGCTATCTGAATTAGGAAAAATTTACCAGCCGTTGCCGGAACAGCACGGGAAAGTAACCTACGAGGGGAAAGCAAAACTAACGGAGGAAGAGTTAAATAACATAGCAAATACCGCAGAAAAAGAATTAAATGGTGATGGAAAAGTTGTAATACGATACTCAGGAACAGAACCCGTAGTCCGTATTATGGTTCAACACACCGAACTCCGCAAAGCAGAATTCTATTGCAAAAAATTGGTAGAACAAATATCATTATTGCTGAAAACGTAATTAACACTGGAGGTTTTTCTATGATAGAACTGGGTGTAAATATTGACCATGTTGCTACTTTGCGGGAAGCAAGAAAAGGAAAAGTACCTGATGTTATTACCGCTGGAAAGATATGTGAGATTGCAGGTGCTCATCAGATTACTGTTCACCTTCGTCAAGACCGTAGACATATTCAAGACCATGATGTGCGAGCACTTAAAGAAGTCCTTTTAGTTCGGCTTAATTTGGAAATGGCTACAGTGCCTGAAATAATTGCAATCGCCCACCAAATAGTCCCGCATACCGTTTGTCTTGTCCCTGAAAATCGACAGGAAATTACTACGGAGGGAGGGTTGGATGTTAAAGGACAAAAGGAAACATTGAAAAAAGTGGTAGACGGTATGCATGAGAGAGGGATTAAAGTCAGCATGTTTGTCGACCCTGAATCTGAACAAATTTCTGCAAGTGCTGAAATTGGAGCGGATAGTGTAGAACTTCATACAGGTGCCTATGCAAACGCCACAGGGAATCAAGTTGAAAAAGAATTAAAACGATTATATGAGGCAGGAAAAATTGCCAATCAATTAGGGTTGGCTTTGCATGCTGGACACGGCTTGACCGTGCGGAATCTTGAGCCAGTGGCAAGAATACCACATCTAAAAGAAGTCAATATTGGACATGACATTATAGCCCGCTCTATTTTTATAGGCTTAGACTCCGCTGTTAAAGAAATTTTGGCTATTCTTGAAAAAGTAAGTTCAAAGTAAAATAAGCTGAAATATTAATCGCCTATTAGGTAATTGCAAAATGTCACAAAAAAAAGTAACCGCAAAGATAACTCTTTTAAACGTGCTCCATGAACCGTTTGATAAACGGATGTATTATAAGCTGGCACAAAGTTTTATCAACAATGGTTACGACGTATATTCGATATGCCCTTGGAAGGAAGACACAGCCCCGACCAGTAACATTGGAGTTCATTTTATTATATATCCATATAAAAAAGGTTGGCTGAGTCGGATTAAATCAATATACACACTGTTTAAGTTAGGCAAACAGGTTTCCTCTGATATTTATATTGCACCAGAACCAGAATCCTGGGTCTCTGCCCTTCTAATCAAACTTCGTAAGGGCGGTAAAGTCATATTCGATATGCATGAGCATAACCCTAACAAGATGGCACAGTTCTTCCCTCGATTCTTACAGCCCATCATAGAATACCTCACGTTAAAGGTAATGCGAATCTTTGCACAGTTTACCGATATGATTATTTTGACTCGCGAAAGTTTTGAGCCAATGTGGTCAGGCGTTTCCACTCCCAGAATTACCATTATAAATACAAATCATCTGCAAGACGTATGTTCTAATATCCCTCAGGAATTGATTGACAAATATGCTCATGTTCCGACCATTATCCATCAGGGAGTTTTTGGAACTATACGTGGTTCTTATCAACTATTAGATGCTATGGAAATAGCAGTAAAAGAAATTCCTGATTTATGTTGCATCGTATTAGGTGAATATGTTTATGGCAGTGAGGAAGAATATAAACAGGCAATCTTAGATAAAAAATTGGCTGACCATATCCATATGCTTGGTGTGGTTCCATTTGAAAAAGTGCCAGAATATATTAGAGTTTCTAAAATAGGACTTATCCTGTTTCAACCTGGGTTCTTAAATCATACCCTCGCCATGCCTCACAAATTGTTTGATTATATGCGAGAAGAAATCCCTGTAATTGTTCCTGACTTTGCTATTGAAGTATCGAAAATAGTTAAAGAAAGTGAATGTGGTCTATGTGTGGATGTGACCAATCCAAAAGCAATTGCAGACGCCATTATTTACCTTATTAAACACCCAGAAGAGGCTCAAAGATTGGGTAGAAACGGGAGAAAGGCTATTGAAATGCGGTATAATTGGCAAAAGGAAGAAAAAATCCTTATCGAATCTATAGATAAACTTGTAGCTGGAAAGCATTCCGAATTTTTATAAAACTATTCAGGAACTATTTCATGCGTTTAAAATTCGATATACATACCCATACATGTGCATATTCTCCTTGCAGTTTGATTGAGCCTGAAGATTTACTCGAAAGTGCTGTTTCTGCAGGTTTAGATGGTATTGTCATTACAGAACATCACTATCAATGGACAGACAAGGAAATTCAGCAATTGAAAAAAAATGTTGATGTGAACGGCTTAATTGTATTTGCAGGAGCTGAAATAACAACCGATGCTGGAGACCTGATTGTTTTAGGGTTGCCCAATGAAATCATATCTCGATGGAAAGCCTATATTTCGATAGAGGAAGTCATTGCAGAAGTGGATTTAAATAATGGATTTTGTATAGCTGCACACCCAACACGACGTTATCATCATTTTGATGAACAATTAGAGATATTACCTATACCTGCCATGGAGGTAATGAGTATTAATATGAATGTAGAAGAACAAGAACGTGCAAAAACTTGGTCTCAAAGATTAAAGCGGATGCAGATATGTGCCAGTGATGCTCATCAATCCTGGCAGGTAGGAAAGTACTGGATAGAGGTTGAATTAGATACCCAAAATCAGTTAGATTTTTTAATAGCACTAAAAAAGGAACGATTTAAAATGGGGTCTTATTAATTTTACATAGTGAAAAAATAAAATGATGGAAGACGTAAACGAAGAAAAAAATAATATTACCAACGAAGCAAAAGACACGAATGAGGTTTCGGTCTGGAGCGAAATATTTTCTTTTATAAAAATTCTGGTATTATTTGTTTTCTGTGTTTGGTTTATACACTCATTCGTGGTGGAGGGTTATGAAGTCTGGGGACCATCCATGATGAACACACTTGACGAAGGTGACCGTATTTTAGTGTTCAAACTTCCGTGTGTTCTGAAGAACTTCCCTCTACTTCCCGAGCAATGGAAAATTCATGAGGGAGATATAGTTGTCTTTGAAGGTAAAGACGAAAACGACCGCCGTTATGTTAAACGGGTTATTGCTATGGTTCCTTCTCAACGTTTCAGTAATATCGCGAATGCTTCTGAAAATGCACAAAAGGAAATTCCTCAAAAGAAAGTGGAGTATTTTAAAAATAAAGTATATGTTAATAACCATATGTTGGAAGAAAACTACCTGGACCCAAAGTTGAGTATGTCGGATGAAGAGGATTTAGTGTTTTTACATCCAGGTGAATATTATGTTTTAGGTGACAACCGAAAAATTAGCAAAGATAGTCGGTTTTTCGGTCCTGTAACAGAAGACCAAATTGTAGGAAAAGCAATATTCCGTTTTTGGCCATTGAGTAAGATAGGCTGGCTGTGATATTCGACTTGATTTTATCTGATATTCACTTAAAGGTCGGGGAAGAAAACCTGCCCCGACGTAAAGAGTTTGAGATATTTTTAAGGGGACTGTGTGATAACCCACCAAGGCGAATTGTATGCCTCGGTGATATTTTCGATTTCTGGTTTGAATATAAGCATGTCCTTTTCTCCGGTTATTTTGGCGTGTTAAGTGCTTTCCATGAACTTTATCGACAGGGTGTTGAGTTATTTTTCGTTGGAGGCAATCACGATTTTTGGGCTGGAAAAACACTCGAACAGATTGGGTTCCATGTTTTAGAGTCCGGAACAACCATTGAGTTTGACCATTGCAAAGCAATCCTTATTCACGGCGATGGTCTAAATAAGAAAGATATAGGTTATCGTATATTCAAACGATTTGCCAGAAATCGGCTGATGATTTATTTATTTCGTATGGTTCATCCGGACTGTGCTATGGGCATAGCCAAATTAATGAGTAAAGGGAGCCGTGAATTACAAAAAGCCGATATAAACCGACATCAGAGAGAGGCAGAGATTATCAAAAAATATGCAATAGAAATACTTCATAAAACAAAATACGACGCCGTTATCTCTGGACATTGTCACCAGCCAGAATGTTCTACATTAACGATTGATAATCGGACATGTTGGTATGTTAATGCTGGGGATTGGATAGAAAACAATACCTTCGTAAAATGGGATGGCAAACAATTCTCTATTTGTAGATATAAGCCAAACAAAGACTAATTTTCTGCTTTATACCCCCCGAGAAATATTACTGTTTCTTCTTAAAACCGACGCTTTTAGGATTTTGGATGGGGGCTGGGTGAAGAGTTTCAGGTTTGCGTTCCTGCTGAGATGGTTTTTGCGATGTGTCACCCTTTATTTTTGGCTCTTGTTGTGGTGAAGGAATAGGGGTAGATTCAATCCGTTTAGGGACAGTAGATTGTTTTGGTTGTGGTGTTACTTGCTGGGTTTGAGTTGAAGTCTGTTTAATTCGTTGCCGTGCCTTGAGTATTTGGTCAATACATTCCCCTATCTCAACCCGTTTTGTTAAAAGTAAATCGGGATTCCTTGTAAAATTAACTAAATCAGGAACAATATCCTTAAAGTTGTAAATAATCTCCACCTTCTGAATAAGTTCAGGGAATTTCCCGCTCTTTTTTAATTCCTCCAATAACTGGTTAAAAATGGTTAGATAGTCATAGTCCTCAATACCATCCCGAATAATTTCCCAACGAACAGAATTGATAGGTTCTTCCATCCCAGGATAAATAAGAAAACCGTCTCCATTGGTTGGAATCACATCCAGAGGACATGCTTCTGGATCTTTTTCCTTAGAATAATTAACACACCAATAGTGTACTCCTTTAATGCCCAACATCCAGGTTTGCCAGAAAAAGATGCGATGTTCTATTCCTGCAAAGTCCAAAAAGAAATTGGCATACGGCCGTGGTGGTGCATGGTTTACACACCACCATACCTCTTTACCACGTTGAATTTTTTCTAAAATAGTTCTGTTATATGGCGTATCCATCACAGGACTGTGAATAGTCCATATATCAATATTCTCTGGTAGGACAGGGTTTAATCCACGTGTCGTAATCATTAAAGGAATCTCGGGTGCAAGTGTTTTCCATTGATTGGCTACACTTAATAATTTTTCCACATCCTCTTCTTTCGGAAATTCCCACAATGGAACGAAGGTATACTTTATCAAATTATTTCGTTGCAGGAAGTTATACAAAATCGTTACTTTTTCAGGCTGATTTATCAATTGTGTAGGTAAAGAAAAATTCGTTATTCCTGTCTTTTTTAGTTTTTGAATTTTAGGAAGGATATTATTCAATTCCTGTTCATAATTTTCCGTCTTTGGCATGGGTAGCTGAGTAAGTTCTCGTAGAGTCACACGATGTTCAATAGCATTCTCCAGATACATTGAAGCAAGTAATGAGGCATCGGGCTTTTTACCTAAAAGGGTTTGAGTATTGCGAATGGCACAATCCCACGAGAAACCAAAGTCTGTTTTTAATGTAGGTGTTTCAGGCAATACAAATTCAAATACATGTATGTTCAATGCGATTTCAATAGGGTCAAAAGTATTGCTGTGCAATTCCAGGTAGCCTTGATATTCCCCCGGTGGCAAACTTTCTGGGGCGTATACCGTTACCCAGAAGGCAGACGTGCTTTGCGGGGCTATCTTTATTCGTTGTGTTGGTTTCAACGCATCAGGCCAGAAACCTGTAGGTCCTTCATAATAGGAAGGAACAACTACGGGGTGGAATTTAACCTCATAAAAAGAAAATGCGTCGGGTGGAATAGGAATACCAGTGTTTTCATCTTTTATGTCTGATAAGATTGCTTGGACAGAACAGGCTTCTTCACCATTATTGCGAATTGCAATTTGTAAAGATTCACGTTCTCTCCTTGCAAGGTAAATCTTATAAACTTTCTGACCCTCTGTTGTGGGTTCTGGATTGTCTTCTGGGAAAATCTTGAATAGCGGATTTTCAAACCAAATTTTTGTCCTTGAACCTTTGAATAAAAGATTCCTTTTTAATTTCCGTGGTCCTTTATCCAATGCTTTTGGAGCATCAGTCCATGGCGGGAACAACTCTTCATGCGGATTTAACGAGGGTTCAGGAGTTCCAACAACAAACTGTGTATCTATACCACCGTGGGGAGACCCCGTTTCTTTGCCAAGATAATATTGCTTCCCTTCTTGTTCTAATTGGGCAAGAAAATCATACCTCCCAGGAGAAGGTGCTTCCCAGTTATATGTGCAACGTATGAGGATATTCGGTTGAAAATCAAATTTTTTGGTCGGTAATTTCCATACCTTACCATCAGAACCAAGAACACGCGATTGAATTCTCATATTCTTAAACTCACGATTCGGCGAAAGAAGCAAAACCAATTTCCCATCCTCATAATAGTCCACTTGCCCTGCCATTTCATCAGAGGCAAAACTTACATGACTAAGTCCACGAACAATTGATAGTTTATACATTGTCGACCAGACATCTCCGGGTTTGAGTAAAGTAGGTAAGAACCAGGATTGAACCCCTTGCTTGTTTTCCTTTGGCTCCCACACTGCAAGGTAAGAATGGAGCATATCCGCATGGAAAATCAAGCATACATTTTCTAACAACTCAGGGTCGGTATAGGCTGACCAGTTCCGTGATGCAAGCAAATGATGACTTGAATCAATGGATAAAATACCGTCGGTTGAAGGTATCTCTAAACGGTCTCCTTCGTTCCACTTTCCACCAGGGTTTATCGAATTTGCTACCCACGGAGCTATCCATTGATTCTCTGTGCCTTCATTTTTGACAGTAAGTTTTACCGTAACCCCTGCTTCATGTGGTAAAAGTTCCATCGTACGTTTTACATACAATCCTTGTATATTCGGTCCTTCACAATTGTAAGTGTAGTTAATCACTCTTTTACCGTCAGGAAGATTCGTTACGTCCCATTGTTCATTAATCTTACGATTTGGCACGTAAAAACTACCAACACCAAATCCTTCCTGAAACATCCCTAAAGGACCCGCTATATTATCAGGCGGATTTATCAACCCTAACTGGGAAATGACCCCTTGCTGTGAAGGGTCAACTTTTAACCAGAGGTATTGTGTCCTTATTTCCGTTTCGCCTTTAATAGGTTCGCCTATTAACCTCGTAGGTATAAGAAAAAAAATAAGTACCAATCTAAGCAAACAATTTCTAAACAACGTTATGCCCATAGCCAATTGTCCAATCACAACAAACTATAATTAAGACCTCTGAATAAGAGGAGTAAAAAATTTTATGTAAATTATACACATTTTCATAGATGAAATCAGATTTACAAATCAAAGTAAACAAGAACTCAGAAGGTTATTCCTCCCTGTTTCAGTCTATTTTCACCCATACTATTTTGTTATTTTCTATTGTTCTTTCTCTCTTTTTATTACCTATGCATACGTCTCCACCTCACGCTTCAAATTATACCCCGCCACCAACAAAAAATGATACGTCCCATTCTTTTCTAACCCCCGAAACCGACACCGCACATATCCCATCCAATGCTTTAATATCGCAAAGGGTAATTCCACTCCTCCCCCCCGCACCTTCGGTATAGCACGATTCCGCAACCGACATAGCATTGCCTCGTTTGTTACTACCCCATTAAAGCCAATTCCCAAAAACTCTCGAAAAGATAGACTATCTACTATCTATTTCCTCTGTCTGCGGGGCTGATAACCCATAACATGCCTGTAAAAATAAATTCCCCAACTCCGCTCCATTCCTTTCATCATACCTCGTTGCCTTTTATTCATGGATGGTCTTACTAAATTGTGTAATTGTCCAACTACTTCCCTAATTTTCATACCTCTCCCCTCTCTTTTTGTTTCACTTTTTTAACCCCCTTTTCCTTTATAATTTATCTCTAAGATACCAACATAAAATAAAACTTATTCAAAGTCTCATGTATTAAGTAGCAAAGACACTCTTGTCTGTGTTTCTGTGTAATTAATTTAATTACTTAAATCATTGCAAATCAAACAAAATTATTTAACCACAGAGTTCACAGAGGGA
>DAOSBX010000046.1 GCA_035361075.1 Candidatus Hydrogenedens sp.
AAATGGTTTTAATACATAATCATAAGCACCTTCTTTTACAGCGGCTCTTGCAGTTTCGATAGTTGCGTAGCCTGTCATTATGATGGGAACAATATCGGGATTGATTTCTTTTGCTTTGTGGATTAAAGTGATGCCGTCCATTTTAGGCATCATTATGTCTGTAAATAGAACGACTATCTCTTTTTGTTCAGAGAGTATTTTTAACGCTTTGTCCCCATCAGAGGCTAATTCGACTGTGAAGCCTTCGTCTGTTAATAATTCATGAAGGACTTCACGAATAATTAATTCATCATCTGCAATTAATATTTTCTCTTTGTGTTTAGGCATCACGACATTTTAACCCAATAAAATTTGAATATTCAAAATTAAAACAATAAATTAAATAATTATAAGTGTTATTTTATATAATAAGAAACGGATAAAAGAAACAAATAATATAAGGTATGGTCACATGGAAAAGAAGCGGTATTATTTTAGATGGCGAGTTATTGTTTTGTTGTTAAGTTTTTTCATTAGTAACTGTATATATGGGATGTCAGCAGGTATTGCAAAGGTTGTAATTACGCCTGATATAACTCGTGAGCCTGTTGGTGTTTTTGGGAATAAGATGACGCACGTTGGGAGGGATATTTATGCGAGGGCTCTTGTATTAAATGATGGAGAGAAAAGGCTTGTTATTGTTACATACGATTTAAATTGTCTTGATGTGGCTACACCTATATTACGGGAACGGATAGAACAGGAATTAGGGATAGCACCGGAATATTTTATTCCTTTAGCAACACATAATCATTGTGCTCCAATTCAGATTGTTCCAGATAATTTTGAGTATGGTCGTTGGTTAGCCCAAAAGATATTTGAATTAATTCAAGAAGCGATAAGGAATGAAAAAAGTTCGGTGTCTTTGGAGTTTGGTTTTGGGTATGTATATCATTTGATAAGTGTAGGTAATGCTCCTATAGATTATGAGGTGCAGGTTTTAAAAGTCATTGATGAAACGGGCAGTCCAATGGCTATACTTTTTAATCATCCTACACATCCATTGCATGTCGAAGGGCAAAATCATGTTATAGATACAGGTCATGTTGGATATGCAGTTGAATATCTTGAGAAGGAATATGCTGGGGCACTGGTTTTGTATGCGGATGCATGTGGAGCAAATCAATTTACGAAAAATATGATGAGTGCTCCGTTGTCAGTTGTTCAACGATATGGGGAAGAATTAGCAAAGGAGGTTGTTAACATTGTGCAAGGGAAGCAAACGGTTATTGATGGTCATATTCGAAGTTCTTTTCAAATAGTTCCTTTATCGTTGGGAAAACCGATTTCACGGGAAGAAGCGGAACGACTTTCTTTGTTCTATCCTACGGATATAGGTTATGTTCCGTATCCACATCCTGACCGTGATACGAACTGGCTTCGTTCAGTATTGAAGCATTACAAAGAGAATATCCCCTTCCCGATACGGAGTTCAGACAAAATATGTACTGATGATGGTTTTCTTGTAGAACAAAATCCTGACGGTAGGAAATATCCGTGTAGGTATGAAGAGTCTATTGTTGCGAAAATAGGCAATTTAATTTTTGTAGCATTGCAGGGAGAAGTTTGTGCACCGATTGGTATGCGGATTAAGGATGCTTTTCGTAATGAACATCCTATTATGTTGTTTGCATATATGGGTGAACACAATTTATATATACCGACGCGTGAGATTGTTAGATTAGGTATTTATCAGGCTAAGGTAATTCAGGAGCAATATGCATCACCTGTGGGTTGGTCGCCTACGGTTGAAGATGAGATGGTCAGTGCTGTTCAAAGTCAGATTAAAGAGATTTTAAGAATTAAATAGTTGATGATTTAGAGGAGAAGAGATAGTACTTATGATTAAAGCGGTTTCATTTGATTTTTGGGGAACATTGTTCAGAGATGCCTTTGGAAGGGAACGAGGTCAATATAGGGCAAAGGCGATATTGGATGTTGTCAAGGAGCGTATCTCATTGGAGGATGCGTTAGAAGCCTTATCTGTTGTGGGTAGGGAGTTTAGCCGATGCCATATTGAGGAGCAGAGAACCCTTACACCAGAAGATGCAGTTGATATTGTGTGTCTTAATCTTGGTTTAGAATTACATGATAAGGACCGAAAATATCTTGCAGAAGAATTTGCGACTGCAATCCTTGTATTTCAGCCTGAACCGATTGAGAATGCGTTGGAAGCGGTTCGATATACGGCTCAATTTGTTCCTGTGGGCTTAATATCAGATACTGGGATTTCGCCTGGGTCGTCATTGAAACAATTACTCGAAATACATGGTTTTACTGAATATATTACGTCGTATCGTTTTTCAGATGAAGAGGGAGTATCCAAACCACAGTCTGTGATGTTTGAGAAGACGGCAGTTGAATTAGGTGTTCAACCAGAGGAATTATTACACATTGGTGACCTGGAACTGACAGATATTATTGGTATAAAACAATTAGGAGGGAAGGCATGTCTCTTTACCGGGGCAACTATGAAATATCTTGGTAGAACAATTGCTGATTTCCAATTTTCAGATTGGTTAAGTTATATTCAAGAACTACCTAATATCCTCAATCATTATTATGATTAATGTTGATATGTAAAGAGGAAGAACCTCAATTGAAGGTTGTTTTTTAGAGGGGTGTATCCGGGTTGAATTTATCTATGATGGTTATTCATTTTCAATTTTTAGTGTAAAGTTTTTACCAGTTACGATGGATTCATCTACCACTATGGGTCCGTGTTCGGGCAATACGACGGGCATCTTAATTACATTTAAGATGTCTTTTTGAATGTCAATTCCAGGCATAACCCAGCGTAATTCCATTCCTTTTTCGGTTAAAACGAATGCACCGATGTGTGTTATATAAAAGACTTGTTTGCCATTTTTTAAGGCTTCTTTTCCATTAAAAGTAATTTCGTCTACTTTTTCTATAAATTTAGGTTGACCGTGACTTAGTACTTTTACTTTTCCATTTTCAATTTTTATTTTTGCTTGATTTCCCCATGCAACACAGAAGAAGACTTTTTTTGCGGCGGTGGTTAGGTCGATAAAACCACCAGGCCCGACGTAATTAATAGCACCTTCGCCTCGTTTTGATACGTTTACATTTCCATCACCATCCACCTGTAAAGCACCGAGAATGACACTATCTAATCGTTGATACATTCGTGAGAAAATGGTTGCAGATGAGACAATTTCTGTTGGATTTACAGAGGCACCGAAGAATATTCCGGGTGCTGGTAAGCCACCTAATACTCCGCTTTCGGTCATGAGTGTAATATCTTTCATGGCACCACTTTCGTAGAGGAGTCGAGATGTTTCTTCTGGCAGTCCTACGCCGATGTCTACATAATCACCTTTTTTAGAATATTGTACGAATATTGATGCGGAGAGACGTGCTAAGACTTCATCGGCAGGTGTTCGTCGTGGTGTAATTCCGAGGACATTATTTACAAAGCGAACTCTTGCGATACCTTCATCAATAGGGGTTTTGCTGTTTAGTGTGATAAAATCCCAATAGCGGGTATGTCTTACTCCACCAGTTTGTTCTGTTCCTTTCCATACAACAACGGCGTCAATGTCTGATGCAGGTAGGAAAATTTCATCGTAACCTTTTTCAACGATTTGTCCAACATTGGCTATTACAATACCACCACGTCTTTTTACTGCTTTGGTAATTTCGTAACTCTCTGAGATTAGAACGCAGTTTTTAATATATATGTTGCCTTCACGGTCTGCGGATGGTGCATTGAATACCGCAACATCTAACCAGGGGATTTCATATTTAAGTGAGTCGTTGACAACGGATACGTATTGCGGTTTATTACCGTTCAAAACGGGTGTGCCTCGTCCTGTACGGGGGTCAATAAATGTGCCAATGCCCGTTTTGTTAATGATATAGTTTTTTCCTTCTTCTCCCATTGCTTTAAGTATCAAGGTAAGGGTTCCTTGAGGGATGATATGAAGTTCACATAGCCCTTGGTCTGCTAATTTTAAGATGGATTTAAATGTCTCGGTATGCCCGGTAAAAAATCGGGTGCATAATCCGGGTAAGCCTAATTCTTCTAATGTTCCGGGTATTTTGCCTCTTCCTCCCTGTCCTCCAACACTGACGATGGTTAGGTTTTTGGGTTTGCCAGTTTCTTCAAACATTTCTCGAATTGCCCACCATATCAGGGATGCACGTTGATTCCCTGCAAGTCCAGATGTGCCAATGACAGCCCCATCGGGTATTAAAGAAACTGCTTCACGGGCACTCATAAATTTGGGATTACCAGGGACACGTACTGCCTTTTTTGTATTTCTCCAATCCCAAGTTGCTCTCCATCGTGCAATTAGATATAAAAGTTGGAGTTTTGTGAACAAATTCATAGTTTATTAACCTTTTATAAATATTTTGTTTATTTTTGCGGAAAGATTATATTAAATTATGAATGCACATTTCATAAATTAATTTTTTTTATTGTTTTTATTGTCAGGTATGTGAAATTTTTAATTGTTATAATTTTGGGCAAGTATTAGACAATTTTGAGTCAAAATAGGTTTAGTTTTTATATAATAATTTGTAATCAATATATTTTTTAATTAACAAAAGGAAAGATTGTGATACTGACACAGAGACAGGCAAATATAATTGATAATTATTTATCAGAGGTAGATAAAGCGTTAGGTGCAAGTATAGGAGAAAATTATAAGAAGGAAATACTTGCGAAACTCAAGGAAAGGATTTATTCTGCATTACGACAAAATGAAAGAAGTTATATTAATGATGAAGAGTTAATCCGTATATTAGAAGAACAATTTGATACACCTGAGGTTCAGGCAAGGAAGATTATTCATCCTAAGGATGCAAAGAAAGTTTTGATATTAAATCGAGAGGGAGGGATATGGCTTGGTGTTTGTAGTGGTATTTCTTTGAGAAGTAAGTTGCCTGTGTTGTTTATACGATTATTATTTGTTATGTTGGGTATTATTTTGGGGATTGGTTTATTTTTATATATTGCATTTTATTTTTGGTTATATTTTAGGTCTGGTATATATAGAGGCACGTCGGTACAGTGGGGGTTTTTTATATGGCAAATATTTCTTACGATATTGATTTTGATGGCGGTGTTTGGATGTTCAGTTTTAATATTAAAGGGAATTGAGTATATTCACTATAATTATGTAAGTCATCTTTCGGAGAAGAGCAGACTATTATATGATGCATATAACTATAATATTATGATATGTCTTTGTTTTTGTTGGACATGTTTATTATGTGGATGTATGGGAGGTTTACCTTTGAAGAATGAGTGGGATAAGACATTTAGGAATTTGAGGGATGCTCAAATAGCCCTTTTTGTTTTTTTAGAATTTATTTTAATAGTAAGTTTATGTGTTTGGCTTATTGTCGATGCGGTTGATGTTATTAGGGATATAGTAATATGACATGTTCGTCATTTTAATGATACATTAGATATAGATATTGGTATAATTTTTTTAAGTTTAATGATTAGAAGGAAGGAAATATGGTAATGATGATTCCTGAGAAGGGTAAGACTTCAGATGAAGTGTTGAAGGAATTAGAATCTGCAAGGCAGAATGATGCTCGTTGGGAGGAAGGAAGGATATTTAGTTTGGTATTTCATCATTCAGAGGAACATTCTCAGTTAATAAAAGAGGCGTACGGGATGTATATCCATGAGAATGGACTAAATCCGATGGCTTTTTTGAGTTTGAGGAAGTTTGAATCCGAAGTGGTACAAATGACGGCTTCTTTGCTTCATGGGGATAGTGAGACAGTAGGTTGTATGACTTCTGGTGGGACGGAAAGTATTTTATTAGCCATGAAAACATATAGGGATAAAGCGAGGAAGGAACGTAAGAAGCGTTACTTTGTGCCTGAGGTTGTTTTGCCAGATACTGCACATGTGGCGTTTGAGAAAGCGGGTGAATATTTTGACATAAGGATGATACATGCCCCAGTGGATAAAAAAGGAAAAGTAGATATTAAAGCGATGGAACGGAGGATAACACCCAATACGGTTGCGTTGGTAGGTTCTGCACCGAATTATCCTTATGGAACTATTGACCCGATTGAAGAATTGAGCGAATTAGCAATTAAATATAATTTAGGGTTGCACGTAGATGCGTGTGTAGGTGGTTTTGTTTTGCCATGGTTTGAGCGGTTAGGAGAGGCTATTCCTCGGTTTGATTTTCGAGTGCCAGGGGTAACGTCTATTTCTGCAGATTTGCATAAATATGGTTATTCAGCTAAAGGTGCGTCGGTAATTTTATATCGTTCGATAGAGATAATGAAGCATCAAATTTTTGTTTATGTAAACTGGCCTGGAGGGATATTTATGTCGCCAGGGATAACGGGAACCCGACCTGGTGGTGCTATTGCATCTGCTTGGGCAACCCTTATGAGAATGGGGCAGGAGACATATCTGGAAAATGCACAAAAATTAATAGGGGTGATTAAGAGGTTTCAAGAAGGGATAAAATCGATTTCGGAGTTAGAAATTATTGGAGACCCTCAGGGACCTTTATTTGCTTATTGTAGTAAAGATGAACGAGTAAATATTTATTCTGTTGCGGATTTGTTAGAGGAAAAAGGGTGGCACATTGACCGCCAGCAAAAACCTCCCAGTATCCATTTTATGATTAACCCTATACATGAGAAAATTGTTGATGAATATATTCGTGATTTGAAAGAGGCGGTTGAGAAGGTGAAAGAGCATCCAGAACTTGCAAAACAGTCGAAAGCACCGACATATGGAATGATGGCAAACGTCCCATTACGAGGCTTGGTTGAGTCAGAAGTGCGGAAAATTGTTGCAAATATGTTTAAGAGTGAATCGCAGAATATTGTTCTTGATGAACCAAATGCTCCTGTAAATGGATTAAATATATTGAAAACGTTGTTGAACTATCTAAAAGGGAAATAATTTTTATTATTATGCTAATCTTATGAACAAAAAACTCTATTTTTTTATTGTATATGTATTTCTTTTTATGTTTGTCTCCAATGCTCAAGAAAAGTGGATGGAGAGTGTAAGGAGTGGATTGGATAGTGTTGTGAAAGGGATACACCAAATTGGTTCGTATGCTGATGAGGTTTTAAGGTCTAATCTTTTTGGTGTAGAACAATCTATTCCTTATAAAACGGAGCGTACGTATGAAAATCAGTTTCCTGTTGCTCAAAATGTAAATTTTCTTATTAGTAATGAATTTGGGATAGTAGAGATTAAATCGTGGAATGAGCCTGTTGTTCATATTTCTACGACACTTGCTGTTGGGAGTCAGGAACAGGAATCTTTGAATCAGGTATTGAACGAATATCAACCGAAAGTTATAAATGAAAATAATGTTATTTCGATAGAGAACCATTTTCCAGAGGCTAAAGTCTCATATATAAAGGTAGACCATGTTATAACGGTTCCTCGTTCTGCGAGTGTGTCTGTTGATAATTTTTTTGGAGATACTCGAGTGGTGGGTATTGGTGGAAATGTAACATTAAACAATCAATATGGTGCTGTCGAACTTGAAAATATAAATGGTAACGTTTCAGTACGGATGCAGGGTGAGTTTCCTGTGAAGGTTAGACGGATAACAAATGGTGGTACATTTTATCTTTCGAGGTGTGTTGCGGAATTTTCAGATATTTCAGGAGATATGAATATTTACAATTTATTGGGCAGTGTTAAACTTCAAAAATTAGGTGTAGGGCGATTTTCTCTTCATAGTGATAGTGGTAGGGTGTTTGTTCAGATAGATGATGTGCAAAATATTGATATTAAAGGCAGTTTACTGAGTAGTACATTTAATACGGATTTGTCTGTTATTCAAAAAACAACAGGGGCATTAAATGTAGTCAATTTACAGAATCCTGAAGCGACGTGTAGATTGGATGTTTCAGCAACATTTTCGGAAATAGCCATTTCGAAAACCGAAGCGTCTATATCAGATTTGACGACTGTGATATCCAACGCTAAACCTTATAGTGAAATATCCACATGGGAAGAGGGTATAACATCTGGGGATGTTCTGATTATTAATAATCAGAAAGGGGATATTCGTTTGTTAACATCTGAAGAGCCCAAGGTAAAAGTTAAAGCGACGCGGTTAGTGTGGGTATCGTCGGCAGATAGAGCACCGACAATGCTTGAGAAGGTCACGGCGAACTTTCATAGAACCGATAATCGAGTTTATGTAACAAGTGGAGGTAATTTTGATAAAAACATAGATACATCCTTTGATTGGCGAGTGGATGTTCAGGTGTTTTGTCCTGTGGGTATAGAGGTTGTAATTGAATCGAATGATGGACAAACTGCGTGTGAGAATATACAAGGGTCTTTGAGAGTAAACCAGTCTTCTGGTTTGATAACCCTTTCAAAATGTAAAGGTTCTTATTTCCTTTCCAATCAGAAGGGGAATATTAAAGTAGAAGAAGTTGAGGGAGATGGTGAGATTACTATTCGTAATGGTGTGGCATCTTTGAAAAATGTTAATTCTCCGATTAATATTACAGCGTTTCAATCTAAAGTTAATATGGAGGATATACATGCTCGTGTTTTTGGTCGAGTGCAAGAAGGCGATATATATTTTTTAGCAATGAACGGGATATATGGTGATATTGATATTATGGTGGAAAAAGGGAATATCAGCATGTTATTCCCCCCTGATGCAGATTGTAAGATCAAAGCGGTTGCATACAATGGGATTATCGACTCTGCAATACCGTTGACAGGGTTGTTTTCAAGAACAAAGCAGGAAGCAGAGACGCAGTTAAGAGACGGTAAAAGTAATATTTTATTGCAGACAAGTAACGGGGATATTATTATTGATGGGAATATCGTTGAGAATGCGTCTGTTAGTGTTGAAACACCAACAGAATCAGGAAATAATGGGCAGAATCAATAACATCTAACTGAAATCTTTATCTATTTATAGGTTCGGTCAGTCATCAATGAAGAATTCAGAGTATATTATTATACGAGGTGCTCGGCAACATAATCTTGCAAATATTAACCTTGATTTACCACGTAATAAGTTAATTGTAATTACAGGATTGAGTGGTTCGGGTAAATCGAGCCTTGCCTTTGACACTATCTATGCGGAAGGGCAGAGGCGTTATGTAGAGAGTTTATCTGCGTATGCGAGGCAATTTTTGGAACAAATGGAGAAGCCGGATGTAGATTTGATTGAAGGGTTAAGTCCATCTATTTCTATTGAACAGAAAACGGTGCATCGTAATCCTCGCTCTACGGTTGGTACTGTTACTGAAATTTATGATTATCTTCGTCTTCTTTTTGCGAGGGTTGGAACGCCGTATTGTTATAAGTGTGGAAAGGTTATTTCTGCTCAGACCTCACAACAGATTGTTGACAATATTTTAAGATTTCCAGAGCAAACAAAGGTTCAAATATTGGCTCCATTAGTTCGCCAGAGGAAGGGGAATTATACGAAGCTTTTTGAGGAGATAAAAAAATCTGGTTTTGTTCGTGTCCGTGTGAATAGGAACATTTATCATGTTGATGATGAGATAACATTGGAGCGGTATAAAAAGCATGATATTGATGTTGTAGTAGACCGACTTGTTGTGAAGCCTGAGATACAGAAACGATTGACCGATTCGGTTGAAACGGCTTTGAAATTAGGGAATGGGTTAATTCGTGTGTGGTATGAAGTTCCTGGGGGTCAAGCCCAAGAACTTATGCAAAGTGAACGATTATCCTGTATTGATTGTAATATTTCAGTAGAAGAATTAGAACCACGGATGTTTTCGTTTAATAATCCTAATGGAGCCTGTCCTGTGTGTACAGGATTGGGCACAGTTATGGAGATTGACCCTGAACTTGTAGTGCCCAATCCTGAATTGTCGATTGCGGAAGGTGCGGTTGAACCGTGGAGTCAACGGCCTGTGCTTGATTCTATGTATCGGAAGACATTGCGGATGGTGTGTGAACATTATGGGAGCAGTCCGTTTATTCCGTGGAAAGATTTACCGGATGAGTTAAAGGATATTATCCTGTATGGGTCAGGGGATGAAGTTATTCATTTTAATTATCGGATGGCAAATAGTACGTATGAAACGTATAAACCGTTTGAAGGGGTTATTCCTAATCTTGAACGGAGATATAGGGAAACGCATTCGACTCGTGCCCGTGAGATGATACAGAACTATATGGCTGTCCGAGAATGTCGTGCCTGTCAGGGTACACGGTTGCGTCCTGAATCTCGTGCTGTTAAGGTAAGTGGGAAGAATATTATCGAAGTGACAAGAATGTCTGTTAAGGAAGCACGTTCCTTCTTTGAGGATTTACATCTTTCAGAATTTCATAGGAAAATAGCGGAACGGATACTGAAAGAGATTCGATTGCGATTATCGTTTCTTGCTGATGTGGGTTTGGATTATTTGACGTTAGACCGTTCTGCTGGGACGTTATCAGGTGGAGAGTCTCAACGAATAAGGCTTGCAAGTCAGATAGGTTCGGGATTGGTTGGGGTTATTTATGTTTTAGATGAGCCCAGTATAGGGCTCCATCCCCGTGATACGCATCGGCTTATCGAAACGTTGATGAAATTACGTAATTTGGGGAATACTGTGATTGTTGTGGAGCATGATGAAGCGACTATTCGTTCAGCAGACCATGTTGTTGATTTGGGTCCTGGTGCTGGTGTTCATGGAGGGAGGGTTGTTGCTCAGGGATCGCCGTCCAAGATAGAGAAGTCTAAAGAGTCATGGACAGGAAAATATCTTTCGGGAAAATTCCAAGTGTATTGCCCAGAGAAAGTACGGAAACCAAGAGATAAATGGCTTATTCTTCGAGGTGCTTCATTAAATAATTTGAAGAATATTGATGTGGCATTTCCATTAGGGTTATTTATTTGTGTGACAGGTGTTTCTGGTTCGGGAAAATCGAGTTTAATCAATGAGACGCTCTACCCTGCGGTGAAATATGCGATATTAGGTAGGAAACCCGAACAGAAACTGTATTACACTCAAATAGAGGGGATTGAGAACGTAGACAAGGTTATTGATATTGACCAATCTCCAATAGGTAGGACACCCCGTTCTAACCCAGCAACATATACGGGCTTATTTACCCCTATCCGTGAACTGTTTAGTAAGACACCTGAGGCTCGTGCGAGAGGCTATTCTCTAGGACGTTTTAGTTTTAATGTTAAAGGTGGTCGTTGTGAAGCATGCGAAGGCAATGGTTTTTTAACTATTGAGATGCAATTTTTGCCAGATGTTTATATCCCTTGCGATACGTGTCATGGTAAACGATATAACAGAGACACCTTGCAAATACAATACAAGGGGAAGAATATTGCGGAAGTGCTGGATATGACAGTGGAAGATGCTTTGGGGTTTTTTAAAAATATTCCCCAGATATCAAAGCCTTTGGAGACGCTGTTTGAGGTAGGTTTAGGATATATGAATTTGGGTCAACCAGCGACAACTTTATCAGGGGGTGAGGCACAACGAGTTAAGTTAGCAACAGAATTATTAAAGAGGCATACAGGGAACACGCTCTATATTTTGGATGAACCTACGACGGGCTTGCATGCTGTTGATGTAGACCGCCTTTTACGAGTTTTGCATCGATTGGTTGATTTGGGCAATACGGTCGTTGTCATTGAGCATAATCTTGAGGTTATACGGACAGCAGATTGGATTATCGACCTTGGACCTGAGGGAGGAGATGAAGGTGGAAAAATTGTTGCGGAAGGAACACCATCAGAAATTATGGAAGTCAAGGGCTCGTATACGGGTGAACATCTAAGAAGAAAGATGAGTTATATTTCTAATAAAAAATATGGTAATATGAAATAAAATATAAAGAAATTAAAACATATTTTTAAGAGGAAATGAGTAAATGAATTCATTGGAAAGGTATATCCGAACAATAAAGAAAGAACCCGTTGATTTTTTACCACGCATTCCTATATTGATGGCATTTGCTACACATCATATTGGTTCAAATTATAGTCAGTTTGTTCAGAATTATGAGGTGCTTGTCCGTGCAAATGAAGCCTGTGTTAGAGATTTTGGTATGGACCAATGGAGTACTATTTCGGACCCGTTTCGGGAGACTTCTGGTTTTGGAGCGGAATTGGTATTTCCAGAAGATGCTGTTCCGAGATGTGTAAAACCGACTTTAGAAGATGACCAAGATTTTACGAGATTACAACCGCCAGACCCTTATAAGTCACCTCGTATGTATGACCGTATACAGGCTGTTCGGGAAATGAGACGTCGAGTAAAAGATGAATATTCAGTGATGGGCTGGGTAGAAGGACCAGCAGCAGAAGGGGCAGATTTAAGAGGTGTTACAAATTTTCTTACGGATTTGTTGGTTCAGCCTGATTATGCTAATGAGTTGATGGCGTTTTGTATTGATACCGCTATTCATTTTGCACTGGCTCAATTGAAGGAGGGGGCAGATACTATTGGGATTGGTGATGCAATAGCAAGTCAAGTGTCTCCTCAATTGTATTATGATTTGATTTTTCCACATGAATATCGATTAATGAAGGCGATAAAAGATGCTGGTGGGTATGTGAGGCTACATATTTGTGGAAACACACGGCATCTACTTCCATACTGGAAAGAATTACCTTGTGATGTGTATGACTTAGATTGGTTTGTGCCATTGAAAGAAGCCCGTGACGTTCTTGGGCAAGATGCAGTGATTGCTACTAATTTAGACCCTGTGCGAGAAGTTATGGATTCTACGCCAGAAGTTATTTCTCAAAAGTTAAAGCAGATGTATAAGGAAGTAGGGTATCCCCTTATGATAGGGGCGGGTTGCGAGATACCATCTGGAACGCCGAATGAAAATTTGAAAGCATTATGTACCCCTATCGAATTTTAATTATGGGGAAATAAAGCAATTTTTATTCGTGGTTATCTCTTTGTCCAAATTTGTCTTGATATTAAGGGTATAAATTCAGACCATTTTTCACCTTTTTTTATAGTTTCTTGTTCAATTCGTGTTATAGCGAAAGCCTGAGCATCAAGGTTATCTAAATGATAAAGTACCACAGCCTCTAATGTTTTGGGGAGAACAGGTGCACCATTTTCATATTCACCGTGATGAGATAAAATACAATGAAGAAGATGTAATTTTAAGTCTTCAGGGAAACCATTTATATTCTTTATCTTTTCGGAAACAATCATTGCTCCTTCTACTACATGCCCGATAAGTTTTCCACAGTCGGTATAGTCAACAAACAATTGATTTGTATAGAGTTCGTGTATTTTGCCGATGTCATGCAGGAAACAGGCAGTGAGCAGTAGATCCTTGTTGATATTGGGGTAAAATTTGCATAAGGTCAGTGCCAGACTCATAAGTTCATAGCAATGGCGAATTAATCCACCACGCAATTCATGGTGCCATTTTTTTGCAGCGGGTGCACATATTAAGGCATCCATTAAGTTGGAATCGTCACGAATGCTTTGGATTAATTTTTGTAACCAGGGATTTTGGATGGAGTCAAGAATAGCCCATAATTCTTTTAGGTAATGTTCAATGGGTTCTTCGGGCAGTGTTAAATCTTCGATGGAATATTGACCTTTTCCTAATGGGATTAAATTGTTTGCATGGATTTGGAGTCGTTCTTTATATACCTTTACCGTGCCTTTGACAACGACAACATCTCCTACTTCGATTTTCCGTGCTATTTCTGCTGGCTTTTCCCAGACAATACCACCGATTTCACCCGTTTTGTCACGAACTGCAAACCCTAAAAATTTTTCACCTGATGGTTGCGTTTTTAGGTCTTTATGAACAAAAAGGAAATAATCATTAACTTCATCCCCTTCGTGTAAGTCAGCCACATATTGATATTTCATTGGGAGTTCCTTTCTTCAGTTTCTATCGTAGGTTCAAATAATAACATTTGGTTTTCTTTTTTGTCTTCTTTTACAGTGATGGTTTCAGGTGGTTGTTTTAAGTATTTATCTTTTTCATCAGGAATAATCTTCGGCTCTGTTTTTTCTTCAGGCAATTTTGGTGGTTCTTTTGATAGTTCTTCGATTTGTTTTTTCTTCTCAATATATTCTAAATATCGTTCATTAAATTCAATTAATTGTTGCAGTAAATTGCTGATGATTAATATGGCATCTTTTTCGGAGATGAATCTTTGTTTATAACTTTGAACGACCCACTGGTAGATAGATTTACATTGTTTGATTTGTTTCAAGATATTTTCATTGGTAGAGTCGATGTCCCATTGGTATTTTAGTGATGAGATTTCATCCCATCTTTTTTCTAACTCAATAATGTAAGGTCTATTTTTTCTTTTTTTCCATAAGGTAAAGATGTGTTTTGTGATTACTATAAAGAATAAAATAGAACAGAAGGAGGTAATGAGGGCTTTTAATTCATCTTTTGTCAAAGGCTTGTCCTTTTCAAGGTAGTTTACAGCAGTTGGGTGAATAGTCACATAGGGAGGAGGTAATGCGTTAGTTATATCATAATGGTTATTATAGACTATTGAAATTATTTCAGGTGAAAACCATGTGTCAAGAATGGCACGGACTAATGAAGTAGGTACTTTAGTTGAGACGATTAAGAACTCAGGAATATTTATTGTATTGATAGCCTTTTCTGTTTCTATTGAATAAACCACTTCTTTTGTATATATGCCAGGTGTTATTTTGGCAAATTCATTTATTTGAGCAATAAGAACAATGTTGTACCATGGCTTACTTAATAGTTGACGAATTCCTTGTGAACGAATATTCTCGACCCAGACTACAGCTTCTATGTCACCATTTGAAAAGGCTTTTTCTACATTGTCAATTTTTATTTTTTTAAGTTCTGGTGGGACATCAAAGTTGTAGAATTGTATGAGTTTTTCCGTTAGGTATATGGCGAGAGGTATGTCCCCTTGAAAACCGATTTTTTTGCCTGTTAACTGTGAAAATTCGGTGATGTTGTAATTTTTAGGGGAGATGATGTTAAATAGTTTTTCACCAGCTGTGACGAGTGTTGCAATATTTTGTCTATTACGTAGGTAGGACACGGAAGTGGTTATAGTGATATCACCTTTACCTTGAGATAGCATCTCAACGGGGGAAGTGTTTTTATCACATTCAATTTCCCTTATATTGATTTTTTTGTTGAGTAAAAGATTATTTTTTAAGAGTTTTAGAGTTTCTATCTCTATGTCTTCGTTCATGGGGTATACAAATTTTAATGTTTGTGCCCGAAATGAAAATAGGCTGAGGAACCCCTTTGAGATGAATGTTTGTGTGTGGTGTGGAGCCAGTGCTGAAAATAAGGAAGCAATTGTAAGAAGAGATAAGAAGATGTAATAAAGAGTATTTAATGGACGTAGAGTTGTTAATTTGCGAATTTTATTCACAAGGTTAAAGATAAATGACATAGGTTGAAAATATCCGAGAATTAAATCTCTTTGTACACGAAATTATATTCTGCATGTTCGAGTGTAGGTGCTTTTTTATCTTTTTCAGAGATGATTAAAGGTTCTTCAGGCCATTGAATTGCTACATGTGGGCACGCGTAAGATAAAGAACGTTCTGCATTCATATTATAAAACGAGGTGCATTTGTATAATACGAGTGTATTATCACTTTGACTTAAAAACCCATGAGCAAAACCTATAGGGACCCAAAGTAAACTCAAATCATCAGAAGATAAATGGAACCCTTCCCATTGTCCAAATGTAGGTGAACCTTTTCGTAGGTCGACAATAACGTCGTATATTTTTCCTGAGAGACAGCATACAAGTTTGCCCATACCATGAGGGTCTAACTGGTAGTGCATGCCTCTCAAAACGCCCTTTTGCGATTTACTTAAATTGTCTTGAACAAAGTCTTCATGAAACCCTACTTTTTTTAATTCTTCCAGATGATATAATTCGGTGAAGAATCCACGGGTATCATTGAAGGTACCAATTTTAAAGAGAATAGCCCCTTTTAGCCTGCTATTTTCAATACCTTTTATAATCATAAGCAATCCTTTTTTATATTAGTAGTTGAATATTTACTATTAAAAGCCTTTTAATATATCAAAATTTTTATATGTGTAGTATTTTAACATTGATTAACTGATATTACCAAAGAATAAAGGAGTTGGTTATGTTTTTTGAACTTTTTGTTCTAATTTTATGTGTTTTTATCATGTTGGGTATGGCAGAAAATTCTAATGTGGAGGAATGGGAAAATCCTGATATTATTGGAATTAATAAAATGCCTCCACATTGCACGTTTATGCCATTTCCATCTGAGGAATTAGCATCTACAAATGATAGGACAAAATCGCCTTATTATATGTCATTATCTGGCACATGGAAGTTTCATTGGGTTCCCGTTCCTGAGCAGAAGCCTAAAGATTTTCATCATGTAGATTTTGATGATTCTAATTGGACGGAGATTCCTGTTCCTTCCCATCCAGAATTGTTTGGTTATGGTAAGCCGATATACACAAATATTCAATATCCATTCTGGCCTGTAAATCCTCCATATATACCGCATGATGATAATCCAGTATCTTCGTATCGTAGGATATTTGAGGTTCCAGAGGCATGGAAAGGTAGGGAAATTCATTTAGTATTTGATGGAGCAATGAGTGCTTTGTATGTATGGGTAAATGGGACATTTGTTGGGTATAGTCAGGACAGTATGACGCCTGCAGAATTTGATATTACGCCGTATTTGAAAGAAAAAGAAAATCTTCTTGCGGTTCAGGTATTTCGTTATTGTGATGGCAGTTATCTTGAAGATCAGGATAAATGGAGGGTAAGTGGAATCTATCGTGATGTATATCTCTGTGCTTTGTCAGATGTTCATATTGATGATTATTTTTTCAAAACGGAGTTGTCTAACAATTATCAGAAGGCTACGGTCTCATGCGACATTCAGGTTAGAATCTCTAAAAAGGATATAAAGGATGTTATTATTGACATTGATGTTGTAGACCCTTCAGGGAAAAAGGTGGGTACCTATTCTACGGAGAAGATTAATGACGTAAAACATGAAGATGGAACAAGCCATGTTCATTTTAAATCTCAATTTGATATAGAAAATCCGTATTTGTGGTCAGCTGAAACACCGTATTTATATCAGTGTTTTATCAGGCTACACGAAAAGGGCAAACTTGCTGATGTTTATCCACAACGACTCGGTATTCGTGAGGTAAAGATAGAAAAAGGGGTTCTTTATATTAATGGGAAGCAAGTAAAATTAAAGGGAGTAAACCGCCATGAGATTTGTGCGGAATCTGTTCATGTTATGTCGAAGGAGCAGATGATAGAGGATTTAAAAATAATCAAAAGGCATAATATTAATACTGTCCGTACATGTCATTATCCCGACCAGCCAATGTGGTATGACCTTTGTGATGAATGGGGATTATATATTATCGATGAAGCAAATATTGAGTCCCATGGGATGGGTTATGAATTGGAGAGAACATTAGGAAATAAACCTGAATGGGAGAAGGCACATGTTGCACGTGTTGAAGCGATGGTGCACCGTGATAAAAATCATCCATGTGTTATATTTTGGTCGTTGGGAAATGAAGCAGGTAGTGGATGTAACTTTGAAGCATGTGCGAAGAAGGTTCGCGAGATAGACTCATCACGTCCTGTTCATTATGAACGGATGAATGAAATAGCGGATGTCCATAGCGAGATGTACACGCCACTTTGGGATATGCTCAAATTTGTGGCTCATAATCCAGAGAGGGCATTTTTCCTTTGTGAGTATGCTCATTCTATGGGAAATAGCACAGGCAATTTGCAGGATTATTGGGATGTGATTGAAGCCCATAAGACATTAATAGGTGCTTGTATTTGGGATTTTGCTGACCAGGGGATTAAAAAGCCTTTGCCAGAAGAGGTGGCAGGCAAAACGGGGAAGAAATATTTCTGGGCGTATGGAGGTGATTTTGGGGATAAACCTAATGATGGAAATTTCTGCTGTAATGGAATAGTTCAACCTGACCGAAAACCGAATCCAGGGTTATATGAGGTTAGGAAGGTTTATCAGAATATAAAGGTGAAGCCAGTTGATTTACAGAGAGGAATTGTAAAGGTTATTAATAATTATGGGTTTATAAATTTAAAAACATTTGATTGGGTCTGGACACTTGAAGAAGACGGTGTCCCTATTCAAGAAGGAAAGTTACCTTCTCTTTCTGTGCCTCCGCAGTCCGAGTGTGAGGTTACTATTCCTTTCCAGAAAGTAAATCCTGTTATTGGGGCGGAGTATCGGCTTTTGATGGAATTTAAGTTGAAAGAACCAACTTTATGGGCAGATGCGGGCTTTACAATTGCGTGGGAACAACTGAATTTACCATGGTCAAACAGTAGTTCGAAAACTCAGGGTGTTTTACAAGAAGAAGTAAAGAAGTATCCTATTCAGATTGAAAAGAAGAATGATGTATTGTCGTTAAAGAATGAAATGTTTAATTTGGTGTTTGATTGGAATAAGGGATTATTGACGTCATACTTTGCTTTTGGCAAACCTATGATTACAGGGGAAATGATACCAAATTTCTGGAGACCTCCGACGGATAATGACCGTGGAAATAATATGCCATGGAGGCTTGATGTATGGAAAAAATCAACTTATGAACGGACGTTGTTGTTTAGGAATATTAATAAGATAGATGATTATAACATTGAAATTCGTTTTGGGTTTGAATTACCTGCGGAACGTTCTCAATTAATTATTCAGTATTTTGTGAAGAATAAAGGGGAGGTATTTATACAATATGAATTTATTCCTAAGGGGGCTGAATTGCCAGAAATACCGAGAATTGGAATGCAGACGAAAGTGGCTTGTGATTTGCAATCAGTTATTTGGTATGGGAGAGGACCCCATGAGAATTATTGTGACCGTAAAACAGGTGCACCTATTCGGGAATATGCGTTATGTGCAAAAGAGATGTTTCATCATTATGTGCGTCCTCAAGAAAATGGGAATCGGACAGAGGTTCGTTGGATAACACTGTTAGATGAGAAAGATAATGGGATGATGATAGTCGGATTGCAACCGATGGAGTTCAGTATATGGCATTGCTCCATGGAAGATATTGAAAATAGTATGCATGATTATGAATTGCCAGAAAGGGATTTTCAGACATTAAATATTGATTATTTACAAATGGGAGTTGGTGGAGATGATAGTTGGGGTGCTTTGCCTCATGAGGAATATCAGATAAAACCGAAGAAGTATCAGTATTCGTTTGTAATGCTACCTATAAAGGCAGGTTCGCGAAATCAATTTAGGGAGTTATATAGAAAATATATATCAGAGAAGTTTTAGTTATGAAGAAAACAGAAACTTTATTTTGAGTATACTTTCCTCTCAAATGCGTTTGGAATATTCATTTCTTCTCGATATTTGGTTACGGTTCTTCGTGCTATTTTAATGCCTTCTTGTTTTTGAACCTGTTCGGCTATTTGCTGGTCGCTCAATGGTTTTGATTTGTCTTCTTCATCAATGATTCGTTGAATGATTGTTTTGATAGTCCGTGATGAAATTTCTTTCTCGCTGGTTTCAGATTTTTTACCCCCTGTGAAGAAGTATTTTAATTCAAAGATTCCTTGAGGGGTAGACATATATTTTTTCGCAATGCATCTTGAAATTGTGGATTCATGGATTCCTAATCGGCTGGAAATATCTTTGTATGTCATTGGTTTTAAGTATTCAACACCATTTCTGATAAAATCTTCCTGTAGGGTCACGATTTCTTTGGCAACTCTGTAAAGGGTAGAGTTTCTTAAATCGATACACCTTTTGAGGCGTATGGCAGACTCTTTATATTTGCGAAGTTGAGCCTTATCCTCACTGGGTAAACGTTTTATTTGTTCCTTAGGTATTGTTTCTACGATTTTGATACTCGGGGTGATTTTATCTTCCAGTTCAATAGTAATCTCGTCTTCTTCATTTATCTTTACTATAATATCTGGAATGATATATTCAGGTTCCTCGGCAAATTCATGTCCAGGATAAGGATTTAATGTGTCTCGGAGTAGTTTAATGAGTTCTTCGACCTCATGGGGTTTTATATTCAATCCTTTTGCAATTTTCAATATTTGCCGATGAATAATCTCATCATGATATTCTTCAATCAGTTTTTGTAAGAAGGGATTATCAGGGAAAAGACGTTTTACTTGAATTAAAAGGCATTCTTTTAAATCTCTGGCACCTACGCCAGGAGGGTCAAGACTCTGGATTTTTTTAAGTATTTTTTCTATGTCCTCCGTTGAGGTATTGAATGCTTTTGCAATTTCTTCAATATCACCAACAAAATAACCTCTTTGGTCGATGCTCGCTATAATGCTTTCGCCAATTTCAATCTCTTTCTCGTTGTCTGTATCTATTCTTAGTTGTTTTATTAGAAAACTTCTTAATGACTCATGATATTTTTGGTTTGCAAAGCGTTTTTCTGCCCACTCGTCTATATCGGGGTTATAACTTAAATTTGTGGGATTTTTGTATCTATCATCATCTTTTTCTAAATCAAAATATTTCTGATTGGCTTCTTCTTGTTCATATTCATAATCATTTTCATCATCGATATCAGGTTCGTCACGAGTATGAATAGGTGTAGTTTCGGTAATGGTTGAGGTATTTTCTGTCTCAAATAAATCGTCTGTTGTTGGCGTTTCTACCAGATCGTGATATTCTAATTCGATAAGAGGGTTTCCATCTGCCTCTTGATGAATATATTGTTCTAATTCATAAATTGGCATTTGTAAAATTTGTAAGGATTGAGTCTGAAATAGGGATAATTGAAGTTCCTGTCGTTGTTGTAATGTTTGTCTGGCTTCTAACTTCATTAAATTTGTCCCTATCGAATCGCTCTTGTTTATAATTGAAATTAGTGATTTACAAAATTACATAAAATATTTTACCAAAAAAGTGAAAATTTGATACTAATTAATTCATATTTGTGTTATAATATTATAACAAGAGAAGGTAAGAGGCTAAATAATGAAATTTAGTTTACATGTGTTGATTATATTAGTATTGATTATTTATTCGCTATCAGGGATAAATTTAAATAGCAAAACGAATGTGGTCGCATGGCAGGCTGTATTAACATCAATTCTCACTCAAACGAATGGATTAGATGTTACTATATTAAATAACGATGTTAATGGGGACACAAAGGTTGATGTATGTGATTTGTGTGTGATTGTGAACAAGATGAAACAGAATGATGGGAACGTTCCAAAATCCAGAAATATTAAGAACCAGTATGTGTGTTTACATATACGATATGAGGATATAAACAAAAGTGTAAATGAAAGTAAAGAAACGAACAGTTTTGATGAAAACGAATTTGAAGAAATACAGATGTTACGTGTATTAAAAAATTATTTGGAGAGAAATGTTAAGACAGTTGATATCCTGTATATATCCCCGCCTTTACGATGTTAAATAAAAATTAATTTTCCAGTTGTTTATAATAACTTTTATGTGGTACAATTTAAAGAAATTAAAATTAATAGAAGGAGAATAAAAAAATGAATAACAGGAAGTTAAATTTGAAGAAAGTACGTTGGATTTTATGGGCTTTATTAATTAGTTGTTTTATTTATATATGCCCAGCAGGAGCACAAACAGACGCAGAGGTAGATTATTGTAATATTCCTAATTGCAGTAATTTAATACCAGGTCCTCTGTATACAGAAAGTTTTGAAAATTCAATGAGGGAATTATATACGAAAATCCCATTAATTGGAGGAAATCCTGATAATCTTGATTTGGACTTTGATGGGATGAAGGATACCGCTCAGGCTCGTTTATTCGATACGATTATGGAAAGTTTTTCATTGATTGGTGGGATACCTACCCGTAATTGTATTTATTGGGCTTATGTAGGCAATCGTTTGAAGGTTGAAGCGTTGGCTCTTGCTATACAAGCAGGCTGGCCATCCTATTTAGGAACGCCACCAGACCTTGAAGGTATGAAAACCTTTTTCGCAGCACTGGCAACAATGGGGAACACAGCGATTATTAATACTATTCTATCAGCGTTGAATTGGATAATTCCTGACTTACCCGACCTTTCCTTATTAGAATTGGATGGCTCAAATATTGTTTATCTAAATGCCAAAGGTGATGCGGATTTGGACGGTGTCTGCAATATTGGTGAATACAAAGCATGGGTTTTGAACACACCTGCTGACTTTGATGCATTTGTGAATGCGGCTATTAATAGTAGTATTACAGATTATTACGGTGGTTGTCCTGCTTGTGGGACAGAAGGAGCCGTTGAAGGTGAAGGCGAAGGTGGAGGTCCACCTCCTTGTAATATGCGTTCTGATGAAAACTATTTTGCATTGTTAGTAATGTTTGGTGATACAAATGGTGATGGTAAGTTAACAAAAAATGAATTAAAAGCCTTTGTAACAGGTTTCCTTTTAGATTTAGGATGGTGGCTAATTGATAAAGACGGTGATGGTTTTATGTCCTTTGATGAATTTGTAGCCAGTAATCGTTTGGGTGGACTTTTACCTGCAAACCTTGATTCAAATGGAGATAATCAGGTAACTCTAACAGAAATAAGACAATTAAGTTCAAAGATTACGCAAGACCAATTTAATCAGCATGATGTTGATGGTAATGGCTATCTTGACTGCATCGAGATGATGGGTCCACTTCCAGAATCCTGCTATGCTGAATGGTGTTGGGATACATGTAATCAGACCGCAGTAAGTGCGGGATTTGAAACTGCATTACGTAGTTTGTATGGACTTGCTACCTGGCTTGGATTAAATCCTGACACAGCTGATATAGACGGAAATGGAATGTATGATGTGGCTCAGGCAAGGTTATTGGATTATATTCTTGCCCATCCGGAATTGCCTGTTTTCTGCTGTGTGAAGAACGCATACATGAATAATCGTGTTGTGGCTCAAGGAAAATGGGAATCTATTCCCCTTATTGGACAGGTATTTACACCTACTACTTTTATTAATGTAATTGCTGGGGTTTTAACGACAGGGGAGCAGTCATTAATCAACTCCGTTGTAAGTATCATTGATACACTATTATTCTGGACAACATTTACCCTTAATGAATATGATCTAACAGCTGGGCAATATCTTACATCAGCAGGTGACCCCGATTTTGATGGAGTTTGTAATGTGGGTGAATATAAAGCCTATGTGTCTGCACCCACGGATATAGATACCTTTATACTTGCATCTTTAGATATTAATCAGGCAGTAAATGGTGGTGGTTGCCCACTTTGTCCAGGTACTTATGAAGGCGAACCCCCTTGTAATATTGAGGATATTACGCATTATTATTATATCTTGATTATGTTTGGTGATACAGATGGAAATGGATTATTATCCAAGGAAGAACTTAAAGCCATTACAGGTTGGAGTGATACCGCTTTGTCATTGTGGGGGCTGGTTGATACAAATGGCGATAATCAGTTATCTCTTGAAGAGTTTTCTAAAGTAGAATGGTTGTATAACCTATTGCCAGGATTAGATGGGAATAATGATGGTGCCCTTACGCTTATAGAATTGCAAAACTTGAATTCAAATATAACAGTTGACCAATTAAATGCGGTGGATTTAAATCAGAACGGTGCACTTGATTGTGAAGACTTTGTGTTTGCAGAAGGTGAAGGTGTGATTGAAGGAACTC
>DAOSBX010000047.1 GCA_035361075.1 Candidatus Hydrogenedens sp.
GTGGCACGCGAGCTGGGTTCAGAACGTCGTGAGACAGTTCGGTCCCTATCCATCGCGGGCGTAGGAGACTTGAGGAAATCTGCCCCTAGTACGAGAGGACCGGGGTGGACGGATCTAGGGTGTTCCAGCTGTCACGCCAGTGGCACCGCTGGGTAGCCATGTCCGGCCGGGATAAGCGCTGAAAGCATCTAAGCGCGAAGCCCCTTCCAAGATGAGGTCTCCCTTGGCCGTAAGGCCACTAAAGAGCCCTGGAAGACTACCAGGTTGATAGGCTGGAGGTGTAAGCATGGCGACATGTTTAGCCGACCAGTACTAATAGCTCGTGAGGCTTGGTCTTATGTTCTCATAAGACAGATAATTCCCCTACGAGCCCATGTTTCTTATTCTTGTCCTACCTTGCATTCACTGTCGATGTCTTTATAAAAGTTTAATTTATACGAGTTTGCCGGTGACTATAGCGGTAGGGAAACACCCGTTCCCATTCCGAACACGGAAGTTAAGCCTACCAGCGCCGATGGTACTGCGGGGCTTCCCCCGTGGGAGAGTAGGTCGTCGCCGGCATTTTTTTTGTTTTAAACTGTCGAACCAGTCGAACGTGTCGGATTGGTCAGAAAAAAGTATTGGTGGAGTGGTTTTGGTGTATAATGTAAATAACAACACTTAACATAAGAAGACATAAAATGAAACACATTACATTACAACTAATTAAAGAGTATCTGGAACGATTCGGCTGGAAAAATTATGAAGCGGTAAATGAACCTTTTGAACAAGAAGGGATAATTTATACAGGTTGGCGTTCTTCAGAAAATAGTCCTGTGTATATGGTGTGCATTGACCCGATGATAGAAAAGAAATGCCTTTCCTTCCGAACCCAAAATCTAATAAGAGCACCATTTGATAAAATACCCAAAGAACAGATACTTAATTTGCTTTTAGCGTTAGAATGGATTAATTATCGTATCATCATAGGGAAGTTTGCTTATGAACCTGTCTATGGTGATATTCGCTTTTCAATAGACCTGCCTATTGATGAAAATACAATTTCTTATGAACAATTTGTTCATTCTTTAGGGCTGGTCGTGGAAGTAGTGGAAACTTATGCCCCTATAATTGTAATGATTTTGGAAGGGAAGGTTACTGCGGAACGGTTTATTCAGAATGATTTGAGGGGTGAAGTTCTTTTAGAAAAAACCATGATGAGCAAGATATTGAAAGATTTACTCAGCGGATTGGGTAGAGTTAATTTAAATTGAATTGGGCAGGACACGTCGGACGAGTCAGACAAGTCGGACACATTTTTTCATACTTGCAATTTGTGAGATAATTTACACATAATAAGAAATCTATTTATCGTCTTTTTTGATTCCCTTTTAATAAATACTAAGATGAGGTGTTGTTTTATGATGCGTATTTCACATCCAAATGAGGATAAGGGAAATTCGTTCAGGGAACTATATACAAAATATGTAGGGCATGGTCAACAAACCTATACTCCCTCACAAATTGTTGTTGAGAAAGCCCAAGGGGTATGTTTGTGGACAGTGGATGGTAGAAAATTATACGATTTCACTTCAGGTGTGTTGGTCAGTAATTTAGGGTATGCACATCCTCTATTTGAGAAGAAGTTTAAAGAATATTACAGTGCATATCCGAGAAATACTTATAACATGATTACACCTGTTCAGGTGGAAGCATCAAAGCGACTGGTCGAAAGTTTTGGATATGCTAAAGCCCAAAAAATATTATGGTCGGCAAGCGGTTCGGAAGGTATTCAGAAAGCGATGTGGACTGCTCTACATAGGTATCCTGATAGGCATATTATTCTTGCAACACGTCACGGTTTTCATGGAAAAAAAGGACTTGCGTCCGATGTAACAGGTGATAGCAGTCCGAATCCGAATGTTCGATGGGTATCGTTTCCGATGGGTGAAGGCTATGGTGAGGATTATTATCAAAAAGAATTAGACGAATTATGGAAAACATATCCAAATAAGATTGCTTTATTAATTACCGAGCCATACTTAGGAGCCAAAGGGTCTTATCATCCGCCGAAATGGTATCATCAATTATTGCAAAAATGGTGTAATTTACATGATATACCTTTTATTTTTGATGAGGTTCAGTCGTGTTTTGGCAGAACAGGTAATATGTATGCTTTTCAAACATATGGAGTAGAACCCGATTTGGTTGTCTTAGGGAAAGGTATGGCGAGTGGAGAGCCCGCCTCAGCTGTTGTAGGTAGAGAGGATTTAATAGAGGCATTGGATTATGGTGAAGCATCCGATACGTTTAGCGCAAGCACATCTGCTTGTTGTGCTGTTTGTGCGACTATGGACGTTTTTGAAGAAGCAAAGATTGTTGAGCATGTGAAATGTACCGCACCAGTATTACATGAATTGTTAATTAAGTTGAAAGAAGAATTCCCGTTTATTACAGATGTGCGAGGTGAAGGGATGGTCTACGGTATAGATTGTGTAAATGCAGACATAGCAAATCGATGTGTGTTAGAGGCTTATTATGGGACCGGCAACGAAGGTGTTCATTTTTTAGGTCCATTAGCGAAAAAAGTTCTTCGTGTCAGTCCGCCATTAGTAATAACGAAAGAAGAACTGGAATATGCGTATCGGTTATTAGTTTCCGCATGGAAACGTATCTAAGTGGAAAAATTGGATATGAATGAAAGTAAATTAGTAGATGAATTATTGATGTTGATGAGAAAAGTATCGCTATTTACTGAGGAAGTAGCGAGGCAAAAGCAGGAACATGTTCAATCAAAGCAAGATTATTCACCAGTGACAATTGCTGATTATGGAGCCCAAATTCTTGTTGGTTATTGGTTAAGTCAGAATTATAGTGGCGATGCTTTAATTGCTGAAGAATCGTCCAAAGCATTGTTAGAATCTGGAGAACAAAATTTCCTTGAAAATTTATACCAGTTGTTATCTCTTTACGAAAATAATTTAAAGAAAGAACATATTCTCCAATATTTAGACTTTAATTCTGACATCACAAATCCCAAATCTTTCTGGGTATTAGACCCTCTGGATGGTACAAAAGGCTTTTTGCGTGGAGACCAATATGCCATTTCATTAGCATATATAAAAGATAGGGTGCTCGAATTGGGTGTTTTGGCATGCCCTCGACTTCGACTTCCGAATATTATTAAAACGGATACCGCAGGTTGCGTCTTTTTTGCACAGAAAGGGCGAGGGGCATGGGTTACATCATTAGTAGATAAAGCAGAATGGTTCCCAATTCATGTCTCAGAATGCACCCGTTTTGAAGATGCGAGATTGCTTCGTTCCTATGAATCCAAGCATACAAATTTGAGAGATACAGAACAATTTCTGTTGAAATCAAGAATTACAAAGAGCGTGCCGATAGATAGTCAAGTAAAATATGGGCTATTAGCAAGTGGTGAAGGCGAAATTATTCTCCGCTTTCCACCAGAAGAGAATCCTGAATATCGCGAGAAGATATGGGACCATGCAGGTGGTGCTATTGTATTAGAAGAAGCAGGTGGAAAAGTAACGGATGTGCGTGGTGCCTCGTTTCAATTTAATGGAGATCCTTTATTAAAAAACTCTATCGGTGTGTTTGCTTCTAATGGTTATTTACATCATTTAGGTTTGGAAATATTGAAAGAAATATTGCAACATGAGAGGAAAGGGTAACAATGAAGGTAGCTGTTATCGGTGCTGGTATTGCAGGATTAACGACTGCATATTTTTTGTCTGATAAGCACAAGGTGTTCGTATATGAAAAATCAAACCGACCTGGAGGTGGTATTTTTTCCATTAAATACAAAGAAGAGAATCTGGAGTCAAATATAGATTTAGGGTTTACAGTCTATAATAGGACTCATTATCCAAATCTTGTAAATCTGCTGGACAAATTAAATTTGCGTTCTCAGGAAGTTCCCAAACGAGTTATTATTAATTATTCCAAGCAGGGTTTATGCTGGTGTTTGGGTGAAAAATTTCAGAGTTTCCCCTTTGTAACTTCATATTTTAAGCCCGTCAATTATAGAGTTATGTCTGCTTGGAAAAAACTTAAAAAGCAAAGTAAACCATTTTTAAATAAAAAGGATCTTAAAATATCTTTATCAGAATATTTAGATGAACAAAAAATTCCTGTGGATGTGCAGAATATATTTATTCTACCATTAGTTCAATCTTTTTGGTGTGGTTTAACCAGTACGTTAAAGGAAATTCCAGCCTATTCCTTCTTTTCTTTTTTAGATAGGATGGGATTCTTGGATGATGATGAAGAATCACAGTGGCGAGTAGTTCGTGGCGGTGCATTCCGAATCATTAGCCAGATTATATCAGGGCTAATTTATCCTATCCGTTTTCAAACAGAAGTTACGTGTGTTCGTAGGCACCCTGACTATGTAGAAATTACCACACGTTCTGGTGAGAAAGAAACGTTTGATGCGGTTGTTATTGCAACACCAGCAGACGAAGCATTGAAAATATTAGAGAAACCGACGGAATCCGAGACAGCAATATTAGGCTCCTATGGATATGAGCAGTTTAGTATAGCATTTCATAAAGATGAGCGATTTGCCCAGACTGCCTTAAAAACCCCATTCTCATGGTATATACAAGCGAGTGGAGACCCAACAAAGATTCCTCCTGTTATAACATGGGATATAAATCAACTACAACAATTACCATTTAAGTCGAGGCTATTTTTGACTATTGCCCCTCGTGAAGGATGTATCCCAAAAGATAAACTTATTTATATGTTTCAACGAAAGGCACCAAAAGCCACATGGAAAATGTTAAGTGTCCAAAGAAGATTCAGCGAAATATCAGGAATGAATAGAACATATTATTGTAGCGATTATTGGGGAGAAGGAATGCTTGAAGATTCTATTGAAACGGCGATGCAAGTAGTGCAGATGTTAAGCAAGGAGAAAAGGAATATTTAGAAAACATGGTTGCCCTTCTCTATACGGATATGTTATCGCTTACGGATACGGGGTTGGTGAACTTTTATATCAGGTTTTGAAGAGGGCATATTTTCAGAGGAAGTTTGGTCCGTATTAGATGGTGGTGGAGATGGAGGATTTGTTTGTTCCTTCCACCAATTTGCCCATTGTTGAGGTGATGCAGGCAAATTCATCCCTGTTTTTTGACTTAAAATAGTTGCAACTCTCAACGATAAATTTGGATTTTTCTCCATAACCTCTATAAAAAATGGGACTATTATTTCCAATGGGTAATTACCCACTTTTTCTAATAGGTATTCTGCTACCTTTGGAGCAACGGGTATTTCTCCTAATAATATTCGCCGAATCTGTTCTTCTGAATAAGTCCCTCCATATTCGGATATAGCATGAGCAGAAAGAAGTGCCACAGAAACAAAAGGACTTTGTATCACTTGAAGCCATTGGTCTATAGGTGTTGAATGAGGCATGTTTGCTAATGCCTGAACACAGGTGTAAGCCATTTCTTCGGAGGAACTGTTTTGAAATTCATTCCAAAGTAAAGGAACAGATTTCTCTGAACGAATTCTGCCCAATGTATAAATAATAGCCCGATGTTGAGGAGGAGGCAATTGTCTTTCCTTTAAACGTTGTATTAACGGTTCCTCTAATTCCTGCTTCAAATCGGGCAGGAGTTGATTTAAAATTAATGCCTGGTCTGCTGTACCGTTGGCAAGATATTTTAATAATTCTTGAACAAAATATTCTGAATTCTTGGAATATATTTTCTTACAGGCTGAGAGTTTCATTTCGTAGGATGGGAAGGTGAATAGTTCTTCGAATTTGGGTAACCAATCAGGATCGTTTGAAGCAAAAATCTGTTCCTTTAAGATGGGGTCTGTTGTTTTTGAGAGAACATTCGATGGGAAAGTGGTTTCATGGTCTTGAAGAAATAGATTTATTGGCAACTTTGGTGATTCATCAGGAATAAGGAATTCATAATGAACCGATTGATTTAATTGTTCTATTCTTTTTGAAGTATTCTCGACAAGAGCTGGGTCCGAAGTTATTTCCGAAGTGTTTATTGTCAAAAATTGATTTTCATCACAAAAACAGAAGAGAGGAAGAAGAAAGATTAAGGGCAAAACTTTTTTCCACAATGTGTCATTCTTGTTTTGAGTAATGAACATATTACCTTGTTAGCTCCAGCAATTGTCCCTCACCAGCTTTTAAGTTAAATTTAACGCCGTTACCTTTTATCTCTTTTATCTGGTCACAGTCTAATATTTTTATTGTTTTAAAACGATGAGAAAAATAAATAGACACTTCTCGGTATGGAATATCCTCCCATTCTTTGCTTATTCTACAGTCTACAACCATAGCAAGTGCGTTTTCCCCTTTTTTTTCTAAAATACCAACTATAAGGTATTTATCCATCGCATCGATTACACTTCCTATCCCTGGTTTTTTTAAGCCTTTTATTTTTTTCATCTCTGGGTTTTCTGGGAAGGCGGTGCTGAAAATGGCAGTAGATTCTCTTGAAACAATATAATCTCCCCAAAAAGCTATTCGATTGTTTACCTCTTTTGCGATGGTATATAAAGGGGTATAATTACACGACTTTGTTCTATCATCCATAGACTCCTCTTTGAGGAGGCTATTCTGAAAAGCACTACCTCCATAATGAAAATACCAAATTCCCTTTGCTCCGAAGGCAATCGCAAGATATGCAGGGAAGCGAATTAATGAATCACTGGGGAAAAAGGTGTATTTCGTTCCAGGCAAACCTTGAACATAAAACATAGGCCAGAAAACAAGTCCATATTTTTTGCATTCGCTACTCCACTTTGCATATTCGGAGATATATTTTATAGCCAGCATGTCTGATGGAAGATGCCATTCATTTAAAGGGGGATATATTTGTGGATTAGAAAAAGGATTATTAAATTTTGCCAGATTTTTTGGTGGAATCCATCCGCAAAGCCATGGTATAAGTTGTGGTTGTGGTCGTTGGTATAGAAAATCGGTGCATGCTTTTGTTCTCGGAGTTATTTCTCCTTGGTCATCACCGAGCAAAAAACCTAACATGGCTGGATGATTGGCGACTGCATCATAAAGGAATTTTAGTTCTTCAAGACTTGCACGATGTTCAAAAGGATTTTCATAAGGCTCTACCCATTTTTTCCCTCCCCATGGCTCCTCATTTTTCGTGAGTGTATCAAACATAACCCAAAGGTTATATTTTTTTGCATAGTCAAGTTTTATTATTGCTTTATCAATATCAGACATATCATTCATATATTGGCTCATAATTAACACATTAAAGCCAGCTTCTTTATAAAGGTTAAGTTCTAAATCATCTGCCCCTGGAGACCACCACGCACCTATAATAAAACCTTTGTAACGGAAATCCCAACCTTCCAGTAGTTTCGATGTTTGAAAATCGCTCTTTGCTGAAGAAGATACGATAAGGAAAAGGATAGCCAATTTTATGAGAGTTTTATTCATTTATTCTCATCCTTAATCATTACAGAGGATAGATTTTAATATACGATTAATTATCTATTATAGTCAATCCTAACCTATTTTTAGTTGCCCGATGGATTGAATGGTGTTGTTTTTCAACAATATCAGAGTGCTTTGTTGAAAAAGGTTGGCATAAGGACATAAGACGTGTGAATAAAAAGTTTAAAAAGGTATTGACAAAATTTAAAGTTTATTGTATAATCTATTCTCTTTTTAATGTTTGTTTTTAATTTTTAAATAGATGGGTATTTTTTAAATGTCTAATTAATACAAGGAGGATAACAATGCCACTTAGATTTTCAACCACACTTAATATTTTTGACTCGGTATACGATGGCTACTGTAAAGAGGGGTATCGTGAGCCAATAAAATTTACAGAAGCGTTGATGGTAATATCGAAGATTAAAAAAATATCTGCTGTTGAGCTTCGTCATTCGGATATTACAAGTGACCTAACTGTAAAAACAGTAAAGAGGATGTTGAAAGATTATGATTTATTTTGTTCCGCAGTTTCGGTAGATTATTCAGAGAGTAAAAAATATGCTTTGGGGGCATTGGGTCATCAACATCCAAAAATGAGAAGTTCTGCAATTGATGAAGGACGTAAGGCAGTGGATATTGCCAGAGGATTAGGCACAACAGAGGTAGTACTTCGGCTATATACCGATGGGTCAGATTACCCGTTTCATGTAGATTATTTAAACCAATGGAATACCATTATCTCCTCTGTGAAAACAGTCGCTAAATATGCTTCGCCAGATATAAATGTATCAGTCTTATATAAGCCACGTGAGCCACGAAAATTTATAACTGTTTCTTCTGGGGGACGAGCCTTAGCAATGTGTCAGGAGATTGCAATGAAAAATATTGGAGTTGCAATTAGTTTTTCTAATTCGTTAATGGCTGGTGAAATACCTGCGGAAACCATTGCTCAGGTGGCAAGGGCAGGAAAACTGTTTCAAATGTATTTGAATGATACGTGCTTACCATCGGATGATTTGCTTGTTCCTGGTGGTTATCATTTATGGGAACTCCTTGAAACATTGTTTTATTTAAAGACTGCAAAGTATAAGGGATATTACAACCTCGATTTGCGTTCCCCACGAATGGAGCCGATATACGCTCTGCAAATAGCCATAGGGAATATAGAAATTATGGATAAGAAATTGGAAAAATTAGATATAACTGAATTAAGAAAAGCCCAAAGGACATTAGACGCAATAGAAAGCCAGAAAATAATCCGTCGCGTCATGTTTATCTAACTACTTTACTAAAACAACATGTGTATATCGGGCATCTGATTACATATCAGATGCCTTCCTTTATATTAGAATTAAAGTCTCACTATTCTTCCCCCTTAATGGTAGGCTTGGTTTTGATTAGGTATTGACGTCATTTCTCGAGGAAGAAAAACGTCCACAATTTAAGTTTTTGGACGAACGATATTTGTGCTCCCCTTAAATTTGCCCCATCTAATTTTGAATCAGAAAGATTGACACCGACAAGATTTGCTTTTTCAAGGTTTGCCCCTGAGAGGTCTGTTTTCAGCATTTTTGCACCACTATAACTTGCCTCGCTGGAGTATACATGTTTTAAGATGGCTGTACTGAGATTAGCTCCAGATAGGTCTGCCTCGATTAAACAAGCTTCGTGAAGATTGGCAGCGGAAAGATTTGCCATTACTAAACGAGCACGTCGGAAATCAGCACGGATTAGACAAGCCTGTTTCAAGTTTGCACCTGTTAAATCAGCCCCGCAAAATTTAACGTTTGTCCCATTGACTTCGCGAAGGTCTGCTCCTCGTAATCTTCCTGCACTAAAGTCCGCATCTTTTAAGTTTGCCTCTCTCAAAATACCATCGGATAACTTACATCTAAATAAAACTGCATTCATTAAGTCGGCGTTGGAAAGACGTGTCTTTTTCATGTTTGCATCGGATAAATTTGCATTTCGAAGTATTGCACGCTCTAAATTTGCTTCACTCAAATCTGCATCTGTTAAGTCTGCACCTATTAAATTTGCCCCTTCCAAATTGGCTTTCTCTAAATTGGCACGGATGAGTCTTGACCCCATAAGACAGGCACCTTTAAGATTCACCCCTCTTAAGTCTGCATCCATTAAATCGGCTTTCGTTAAATCAAAGCCAGCCAAATTAAAATTAGATAGGCTCACCCCTGTTAAATCAAGCGTTGTTTGGGGGTTTGACGCACGCCAACGGGCAAGTGATTCAATTCCTTGTTTTACTATTTCAACATGTGCAAAATTTGCCATAATTTTTATTATTTCTTTAACAAATAAAATTATAATAATTTATTATATTATTATATACATAAATTAATAGATAATCAACATTTATATTTAATAATTATAATAACATTTATTCATTGCAATAGGGAATGTTTTTAAATTGTGAATAAAAAATAAATATATGCATAGATTAGAAGAGGATACATCGCAAATTAACGAACAAAAATCGATTTTTTTAAAACGGAGTTAATCCTATCTGTTTTATTTATTACAATTTATCCTTTATAAATTTTTTTCTCGATTAGATTTCTTATAACGTGATTTGATGAATGGAAGAAAGTGTGGTTATTTAAGTAAAATATATGACCGTTTTAATATAAGGAGTTCTAAGATGATTAAAGAAGCACTTGTTTGGAAGGAAGTTAAGAAATATAATGAGATTTTATATCATAAGGCGGAAGGAATAGCAAAGATAACTATCAATCGTCCTCATCGACGCAATGCCTTTACACCCGTTACGTTAGATGAGATAAGCGATGCCCTTGCAGATGCACGGTTTGATTCACAGGTAGGCGTGGTTGTTCTTACCGGAGCAGGAGAGAAGGCATTTTGTTCGGGTGGTGACCAGAAGTATCGTGGGGAAGCAGGCTATGTAGACCCTCGGACAGGACATCACCGATTAAATGTGTTAGATTTGTATCGTCAGATACGAACATGCCCGAAGCCAGTTATTGCAATGGTGGCGGGATATGCTATTGGCGGAGGGAATATTTTAGCAATGGTGTGTGATTTAACTATCTCAGCGGATAATGCCATTTTTGGGCAGACAGGTCCAAAGGTAGGTTCTTTTGATGCTGGATATGGTTCAGCACATCTGGCACGTATTGTTGGACAAAAGAAGGCAAGGGAAATATGGTTTTTATGCAAACAGTATAATGCTCAAGAAGCATTGGACATGGGATTAGTAAATATTGTTGTCCCGTTGGAGGATTTAGAATTAACCACAGTGGCATGGTGCAGGCAGATATTGAAGATGTCGCCTATTGCACTACGTTGTATTAAAGCGGGAATGAATGCAGATGAAGATGGTCAAGCAGGCTTAACCGAGTTAGCTGGGAATGCCACAATGCTATTCTACATGACCGAAGAAGGACAAGAAGGGCGGAATGCCTTTCTGGAAAAACGTGACCCAAACTTTTCAAAGTTTCCCCGTAAACCGTAGATTGGTTTCCTACTTGAACCATGGAATAGGCAACGAAGGTAGAGGTGGTGCATCGTAAGGATTCGTCGGGTCGGTTCCAAAACGAGCTTCTAACCAATCATTTACACGGTCTCCGTCAGTATCGCGAAGGTTTGGATTGGAAACATAACCATATATGCCTCGAACCTCTTCAACATCTGTAAGCCCATCATTATCTGTATCAACTCTATTCGGGTCGGAGGGAAATCCGTAAACCCCATTAGTTTCATCGTAATCAGATAATCCATCGCCATCACTGTCTGGGTCGTTATCTAAAATGGTAATTTCGTAATTGATTTTTGTTGTGTCCAATCTTAAACATTGCGGATTTTTTAAACTTAAAACAACTATCTTGTCCCCATCTATATGGGTATTATCATAGAAGGTAAGTGTTAATGTCATTTGTGTTGTATTAGGTAGGAAGGAAATGAAATGTGTGTTTAAGTCAAAGTCAATGCCTTCTGTTGCATTTTCAGATGTTATGCCTATTTCTACTTCACCACCAGATGAACGGGCAGGTGCACTGAGTAAAATGGTAATTTGTTGTGTTGTATTCTGTTCTTCGATTAATAATGTTTCCTGATAAAATTGAACCTTTGGTTGTTCTAAATATGATTGAGCAAGATTATACGTAATATTAAACCGCCCGAAATAATCAGGTTCTTCTGGTGTGTCACACGACGCACCACCTCCCCATAACTGACCAATGATTTGTTGCGTTCCTGTAAGCATTAATGGACTACCAGAAGAGCCAGGTTCCGTAGTCCCCTCATCCCATGTAACTTCATGGTAAAGTGAGGAGTATGGGTTATCAGTGTTCGTTTTATGCCCGAAACTAATTCGCTTGTAGCTTCCAGAGGGATGGTGAATATCTGTTACTGGTGTTCCTATGGCGATAGCAGAAGTAGTCCAGCCAACATAAGTAGCATTTTCTGGTGGTTCGTTCCTCATTTTTAGAAGCGTAAAGTCATTTCCAAGCCCGTAATAAGCACTCCCTCCTGAACCGACAAGATAATCAGCCCCTCCAGTAGTTCGTGGAACTGTTGATAGTGATGGTGGAGTTCCATTACATGTTGAGGTTTGGTAGAACCAGTAGAATTCCAGTGTATCTGCTCCTCGAGTACCCGTTTGAGAACTGACACAATGGTTTGCAGTTAGCACGTATGGTATTTGGGTACATGAATCATGGTCATTGAGAAGTGTCGCTGTACAAAACAAAGCATACGGAGAACCAACAATGCCGAGACCTAAGATACCTCTACTTGTCTCTGCCCATTCGGGATAACATGTAACATCCAAGTTACAACTACCTGCTTTAGTTAACAATGAAATAGGGTCTTTATATATACCAATAACTTCTTTAATGAGAAAGCCTATAGCATCTGCGGGTTGATTTTGTGAAACATGACATAAGACATAAACATGTTCGGAGAAGCATGTAGGTAACCATCCCCCCATATTTTTTATGTCTTTGGGGCTAAAAGGTCCCCAGAATTCGTCCGCATTTTTATCGGGATTTAGTACCCAAAAAAAAGCGTTCGCATCAGAATCGGTGTTTTCAAATAAAGGGTCTATTTTTACACGGATGCCAATACTATTAGGGAATTGGATATCAACTGCCCAGAGAGACGAAGCGTCAGATAATACCTGCCAGAGACCGGTGGAACTTTTCTGACCATATACCTCGATAGGTTGTGATAACTCTTGAATAATACCAATGCGGAATACCCCTTTTTCAGTGCTTGTTATCGATTTCTTTTCTTCTTCGAGCAATTTTTGCGTTTGTAAAGGAGGCAAAGTAACTGTTGGAGGAGAAAATGGTAGTTCCTTTATTAATTTCTGTATGCTCTCTGTTCCCGATATTTTTTTTGTCTCTTTTACCACAGAACGGGCAGGCTCGGAAAATACAGAGACGTCACCAATTGACTGCCCAGTTTTTTTCTGAATCCCTAATTGATTTAGTTCCCTTTCCGATAATCTATTCCCATTCTTAAAATAGAGTTCTAAAACTTTTCCCGTACGTGTCTCTTCACAAAGAACGCCGTTTATAAGATGTTCCGGATAAGATAACGGCTTTTCTTCCCATTCCTGCAATATTTGATATTCATTTTGCATTTCTTTTAATTGTAGGTAACCTGTGGGAAGATTATCTTCTGCTAATATTACATATTGGATAGTGACTATAGACATGAGAGCAAATAACACATCTTGTCCTTTCCAGTTTAATTTCTTATCACGTTTATCATATTAGATAACAATGGGATGAATTTTTTTATTTGCTATTTATTTGATTGAATACCATTTGAATATCACAAGCATCCGTTTTACTGTCTCGTGTCAAATCGGTTTGAACCCTTGAGTTTACACCTAATACTGCATCCACAATAAATAATAAGTCGTTTGTATCAATCACGCCAGATTTATCCACGTCATATTCATCAGGAGCAATATACAAATAAGGTTTAATGAGTGGATAACTTACATCCATCCTGCCATAGTAATCTGGCTCATCTATTTCATTGCAACTGGCTTCCCCACCCCATAATTGGCCTATTATAAGTTGAGTGTCTTCTAAAAATAATGGACATCCTGATGAGCCCGATTCGGTACTACTTAAATTGTATACAACCTCATGGAATTTATTTAGCGATCGCAAATGTGCTCCTCTATTATTTGGACTCCCTGTATCTATTGTTGTTCCAAAAGAAATTCTTTTATAAGATCCATGGGGATGATGGATTGCCACTACCGCTGTATTAATGGATACTGGAAAATTAGTGAACCCCAGTTCTACAACATTATCTGGTGGGACATTTCTCATCCTGAGTAACGTCATGTCGGTTCCATACATTGTATTTGAACCTGTCAGGAAATCCGCACCACCTTTTGTTTTGGGTACTGTAGTTATTAGTGGAGGTGATGCATTACAAGTTTGAGATTGATAAAACCAGTAAAATTCTAATCCATCGGCATCCTCCTGGTCTCCTACACAATGAAAAGCAGTCAAAATAAGTTGTGATAAATGTCTCGGATTTCCATCATTTAATAGACTACCAGTACAGTAAATAACATTTGGTCTTGATACGGTAGATAAACCAACAATACCTTTGCTTATGGTAGTCCATGAATCATAGCATGTAACATCTTCATAGCAATTTCCCAATTTGGCAAGTTCTCCAATAGGGTCTTTATATAGATATGCATAACTATCAATAATAACAGGCACGGGTGGATATGAAGATGAGCGTGGCATGACATAATAAAATGTTATTTCATCTGAAAAAATAGTTGGTGTCCACATTTCTTTGTTGTGAATTTCGATAGCATTGAGTTCCGATGAATCCAGAGTATTACTTATATACAAATAATGAGATGGTGGTATATTTTCTGAAAGTACAATGTGAAGTCTAATCCCAAGAGCATCCTCTGCAAAAAAGTTGATGAACTGAATTGAATATAGAGTGTCTTCTTGTTTATCTATTGAGATGTTGGATTCTTCATTGAAAAGTGATATAGGTTCATCGAGGTCAATAATACTTCCAATTTTTAAAACTCCTTTTTGAGATGTTGCGTCTGCATCTGAATCGTGAACACCTCTAATAAATGGAGGTAAAATAAAAGTTTTTGAAGATTTTCTGGGAAGGGTATCACTTTGAACTGATGAGGCTTTATGAATATCGAACGATTTTCCCGATTTGTCCGTTCTGGTCTCAGTAGGGATTTCAACACGTTGGGGAGTCCAATCCTTTAATTGAATGTTTAGTTCCTGCAAATCAGATAAAGAAAGCTCAACTCCTTGTTCGTCAAAATAAATTTCCCTAAAATGTTGCTCTGGTACATATCTCAGTAAAAATCCATAAACATTGCCTCTGTATGTGCGTTCGACCCACTGATACTCAATCTGATATTCATCTTCGGGATAGCCTGCATTATTTAACCAATTCTGGTAAGTATCACTAAATGGCTCCTCAACTGCAAACATATCACTGTTGAAAATAAGAAAGGAGACTGTTATGCAAATGAGTACTAATTTTAAATTAAAATATAATGGATTACTACTGAAATGCATTATACTACCTTATCGTTATTGTGTCAGATAAAATTCTCATATAATATAAGTTTACCCGAAAATAGAGATTAATAGCCAAAAAATTGATAATTTTTGACGTGGCTCTCTCTTTTATTATAACTTATTTTTAGTACTATAAGGTTTTATTATGAAGATAGTTAGTACTACAATTATAGTTACGGTTTTAACATGTGTTAATTGCATTTCTGCTGTATCAGAACAAAGTGACGTTATTTATGTTTCTCTATGTGACAAAGACCTCATTAAAACCGATCTTAATTTTGCAAGCTCAAATGCTTTTTCAGGGGAAAACACATTTTGCTTTGAAGTGGAGCCGAATCAGACAGTTAATCATATTCAATTTTTGATGAACACAAACCTTATTACGGATAGTACGAACACAGAGGTTACATATCATAATTTAAAAAAAGTTGAGAATCTTAATTTTACGTTGCTCTCTTGGGAAGAGAATGTGAATGCTTCGGATATAAATGAAGTTCGCAAACATTATCTGGTTAAAATCTCTCCACATTTATTGTTCTACTTTTTTGAATCTGATTCGGATATTAAGTCTGTTCAAATAAAAGGTCTAACGGCTAACAAGGGTTTGACTATTAAAACCCACGAGCAAGATTCTCTGATACTTTATAGAGATACAACGAGATTATTGGCATTTTTGCCAGTATTCCCATCCGTTGCTCAAATACAACAGGGTGATAATATAGAAATAAACTTTGTCAAAGATATGGCATATATACCGCACATGTTTGCCTTTTTAATTATCTTAGGTGGAAAGACGTTACCGCATCTTGCTATTTATCCATCCGATTTGGGGACAGAATATGGTGCTCGTATTACGCTTACAGATTATCAGTCAATGTATCCTTCTTTTGAAATTTTTCTTGTTCCAAAAGCCATAGTAACATCCTTTATGAAAAAGCGATATGAAATTTGGGGTAAAGCCTTCTTTGTTGAGCGAGAACAACGATTGTATAAAAGTATAAACTTCCTTGAAACCCGTGCATTTACATATAAAGATAAAGAAAATCAATGGGGGATTGCCTTTAACGACCCTATAAACGGCTACTTACAATTAGATGGCAAAGTTTTCTCTATATTTAAATCATTGTTATACGGTGAAACTTTAAACAAGGAGACGAAAATAAAAGGTATATGCCAGATTAACAACAAAGAATTTTTCGATTTTGAAGTTCCTTCTTGTATTGAGTCAAGTATTCCCTTCCCCGAAACAATTTCTTTAGATTCTGGGCTTATAATATACAAAAAAAATAAATAGAAATCTAAAAACCCTAATTAAAGATATTCCAAGTTCGGAAAAGGTATTAAGAAGCCCACCACTTGATTACAATAAATCCACCTATGAGAAGAACTGTAAATGCAACGACACACCAATCGAACCAGCGGTCAATGAAGTTACGTATCTTTTCGCCAAAGATAAAAATAAGTATTCCGACTAAGAAAAATCGAGCTGACCTTCCTATGGTTGAAGCAATTACGAACATCGGGAAATTAATAGAACAAACACCAGCTGCAATGGTAATAACCTTGTAAGGTATGGGTGTAAATGCGGCAATGAATACAATCCAAAAATTATACGTTTCATACAGGTTCTTTACATGGTTGAAAGCTTCTTCAGAGAAGCCAGGCACATAGTTGAAAAAGAAATCCTGAACAACCATCCAGACGGAAAACCCAATTATATAACCGAAAATTCCACCTATAATAGAGCCGATACTGCATAACGATGCAAACCAAAAGGATTTGAGTCTGTTTCCAATACAAAGTGCTATTAACAAAACATCTGGCGGAATGGGAAAGAAACTGGATTCAGCAAAGGCTAATAAAAATAAGGCAGTTGACCCATAAGGACTTTCTGCCCAGCTCAGTACCCAGTCATATAATTTTCGTAGAAGCTTCATTTATAACAGCCCTCATACTCGGTAAGTACATTATAATTCTATTCTGGGGTCGTAAAAATATGATAATGCGGAATGATTCGTAAAGTCTCTTTGAAGGGGTGTAATACTAATTTGGTTTTGCTCAATAGCGTCAAAATCGGTTCCAGGTTCCTGAACATGTGTTGGTTGTGCTCCACCTATCCAGTAGTAAATTTGTCCACGTGGGTCATACCTTTTGATGATTTCATCCTGATAATTTCTGCGTCCCATCCGAGTAACCGCAACACCCTTTATTTCAGAATAGGGTAGGTCTGGCACATTCACATTAAGCATGGTGTCAGCAGGTATACCATATTTTAATATATACCGTGCTAATTTCACTGCAAAAATCCCAGCCGATTCAAAATTCTCAGGGTTATGGCTCACTACTGAAATAGAAAAGGAAGGAATCCCAAGGAGCATCCCTTCGAACGCACCTGCGACAGTACCAGAATAGGTTACATCATCTCCCAAATTGGCACCAGCATTAATTCCAGCAATAATGAGTGAAGGTCTTGTCCCTAATAAATCGCGAACCGCCAACATAATGCAATCCGTTGGTGTACCATCTACCATGTGCCATCTTTCCTTTATCTTGGTTACTCGCAAGGGTTTCCTCAATGAAACACTATGACCAACAGCACTTTGTTCTCGGTCAGGAGCAAAAACATATACATCTCCTGTACTTTCCATTACATCAGCAAGCAAGGATAAACCTTTGGCGTGAATACCATCATCATTTGTTAATAAAATTACTGGTCTCGACATAGCATCTCCTCTTATTGAACTCGTTAAGTGAAAATAGGGTTGTGTTTGTTTAATAAAATATTATCTCATATCTTAAATTTGAATATCAAATGAAACGTTGTAGACATAAATGATAATAGATATGAAATGATAATTATTTGTATTTTATAAAATTACTACCACTTAAAGTTTCATATACGCAAATTATATTTTCATTATTATTATTTTATAAAACATGGTTTTCCCAAAAAAATAGACAAAAAACACCTCCCAATTTTTTAATTTTTTTGACACAAATATTCTATAATATGGTATTATATTTATGGAGACAGAATTATAGATATTATAGATTATAATTTAGGATTTTAGTAATATGCAGAATATAAAGATATTATTTGCTGATGATAGTCCTGAACTAATACGAATATTCAAGCAATGGGCAGAAATAAAAGGTTTTAATGCAAAATTTGCCACTAATGGTGTAGAGGTGCTTGAAACAATAAAAGAGGAGGACATTGACCTTATTGTTTTAGATATTGATATGCCTATTCTTGACGGAATTAGAACCGCAGAAGAAATTCAAAAGATTACAGGGAAAAGTAAGATTTTAATCCTTACAGGCTTGGGTCCAAATGTTCAGGATATCCTACCTGAAAATATTGTCGATGTTCTTTTGAAACCTATTTCATTAAAGGAATTAGGGGACAAAATATCAGAGATTGCTTTAACAGTAAAAGAATAAAACGTATTTGTATTTGAGTTGTAGTTTTGGGAAGAGGGAAGGTATCTTTTCATGTCAATTCATAAAATTGAATAAGTAAAATATAGTGTTATTTTAATTTTGTGTTTAGGATTTTACATAATCTTTATTAGGTCATTCTATGGCATGAAACGTGAATTTGACTTTTATGAAACCATTAACTTATTTTATTTATATGATTTTTAATAAGTTTGTAAAAAATGTTAAATAACATGATAAGAGGTTAATCCAAATAGAATATATAGGATACAAAAAGAGTTGTTAAACGAATTACAATTAAAAGAAAGGGTATGCGTTTATGGCAAAAAACGCGAAGAAGGAAACAACGTCTAAATCTAAACCAAAGAGAGAATCTAAAAAAGAAAAAGAGAAGTTATCTCAGAAACGTGGCAGGCCTAAAAAAGATGAGACGACATCCACTGTAAGAAAAACCCAACCTATGAAGAGGAAACGGGGAAGACCTCCTGTCGATAAGTCCTCTGCATCAACTGCAGTCCAACCTACCGAAGAAATTCCGAGTAGTAAAGGACGTGGTCGAGGTGAGAAGATTTTATCCCGTGAATTTTTATTTGATTTAGTAATGTTTATAAAAGAGGCGGTGGAACCCATTGCACGTTCTTTAAAAGGTAAAGATATTGTTAATGTCGCACCTACAGGCGACCCCACTTTTGCCATAGACCAAGTTGCGGAGAAAGCGTTGTTATCTTTTTTGCGTACATCTAAACAGCCAATAGCTTATTACTCTGAGGATACAGGCTATTCAACATACGCACGTGTCCCTAAATATTTGTTAATTGTAGACCCGATAGATGGAACCAGAGCGGCAAAAAATGGATTTGAGTGGTGTACAATAGCAGTTGCAAGTACACGAGTAATAGAAAGACCAACATTTAAGGAATTAGACAACGCATGTATTGCTGAATTAATGAGTCCACGTATGTTTTATGCGGAACGAGGAAAAGGAACATCTATTATCGGTGATACGAATAAACGCATCCGATTGTCCAACAATACAGACATTGAGACGATGAATTGGTCAATGACCATCCCTGGCAGACCTTCTTATTTGATATTTAACGCGGCGGGCAAATTAATAGACCTGAGCAGTTTACGTGGTGGTTTTTTTGCATGTAATAGCACATCTTATAGTTTAACACGGTTGATTACTGGGCAATTAGATGCTTGTGTAGATATTGCAGTCCGATTCTATAAAGAATTCCAAGAAGGGACACGGGATATGTTCCTGAAATCAGGAAGGGGTTCCATTATTGGTCCAGCACCTTATGATTTGTGTCCAGCATTGTTAATTGCCCAAGAAGCAGGTTGTGTATTTACAAATACAGAAGGTGAAAATTTTGATAATGTGCTTTTATTAGATACACATCCTGAAAATTATCAAACCCTGATTGCAGCGGCGAACTCAGAGTTACATGATTATTTATTAGAATATTTTAACGAACGAATTGAGCAAATTATCAGTGTCCTCCGAAAGAAAAAATCGACAACATAGGTAACATATTAACGTACAAGTAGAAGTTATAGAATTAAATTTAGTGGAGTTAGGAATAGGAAAGTTAGTATAATATACGTTGTATTACATAGGTATTGTGGGGAGAAATTAAAAGTAACAAATAAAAGAAAGGTGTTTATGTTTACAGCAAAAAGATTAGAAAAAATACCACCTTACCTTTTTATGACATTACGAAACAAGATTAACGAAGCAAGAGCACGAGGAGTAAAGGTTATAAGTTTAGCTATAGGTGACCCCGTAGACCCAACGCCAACACCTGTAATTGATGAGTTATGCAGGACAGCATATCACCCTGAAAATCATCGATATCCAACAGATGAAGAATGGGGAATGAAATCATTTCGAGAAGCCGTAAGCAGGTGGTATGCCCGTAGATATGGTGTAAAACTTGACCCTACTAAGGAGATAGTTGCCCTTATCGGGTCAAAGGAAGGATGCCATCATTTTGCATTGGCTGTGGTAAATCCTGGAGATACAGTGTTGGTAACCGACCCCGGCTACCCCGGATATAAGCCCAGTATCTGGTTTGCAGGTGGCGAACCTGTACCTGTGCCAGTAACCGCACAAAATAATTTTCTCCCTGTGTTAGCTGATATTCCTACTGAAACTGCAAAACAAGCCCGAGCATTTTACCTCAATTATCCCAATAATCCTACAGGTGCTGTAGCAACACCACAGTTTCTTGAAGACCTGATTGAATTCTGTAAATATTGGGACATTGCTGTCTGTTATGATAACCCTTACAGTGAAATTGTATTTGAGGGAGAAAAGTTAAGTTTCCTTTCAGTACCCGGTGCAAAGGATGTGGGTGTCGAATTAAACTCATTATCAAAACCATTCAATATGACAGGCTGGCGAATCGGTATGGCATGTGGTAATCCAGAAATTATTAAAGGGATAGCAACAGTCAAAGCGAATACCGATTCCGGTATTTTCAATCCAATCCAATATGCAGGTCTTAAAGCATTGAACGATTGTGATGAATTTACTGAAAAAATGCTTGAAATTTACCATCGTCGCCGTGAAAAATTATTATCTGCACTTGCAGAATTGAATTGGAAAATCCCTCCAAGCAAAGGGACATTTTATCTTTGGGCACCTATCCCTGATAAATTCACCTCTGCAGAATTTTGTGAGTATATTTTTGAGACATGCGCTATCGTTCTGGCTCCTGGCAGTGCATATGGAAAATATGGCGAAGGATACATTCGTTTCTCATTGACAGTCGAAGACGACGTACTTAACGAAGCCATAAATCGCATGTTAACTCACCTTAAAGGAGTTTTTGCATAAAATGGAACTCACACAAAACGAGTAAAGCCTCGCTTTGGTGTTAATATAGATTTAATTTGAAAAATATTGACAATAAATATAAGGTTTTGGTGTTATGCCCATTTTTGGGAGAGAAATTCCTGAGTCACAAATATGTATTATTCGTGGTAAAACAACGAAATATGATGTTCTAAATACCTTAATTGATTTGGTAAAGAGGAACCCTGCTATAACAGACCCCGAACTGTTTAAGAAAGCAGTTTTTGACCGTGAAGAAGTTACCAGCACGGGAATCGGAGGTGGCATTGCTATTCCTCACGTGAGAATGGATGAAGTAAAAGACATTACCATCGGTATCGCAATTGTGCCAGATGGAGTAGATTTTGATTCTATTGATAATCAACCAGTATATTTAGTCGTTTTATTTGCTACCCCAAAAAATAAAGACAAAGAGTACCTACAAATGGTAGCCAAGGTGATGCAGGCTCTAAGAGACGAATCGCTTTATCAACGAATGATTAAATGTAATTCACCCCGTCAGCTGGCTCTTTGTCTAAATACAGATTAAACAACCCTGCATTATAACTTCCGACTCATAACTTGATTAATAAAATCCTCTACATTACTCAGTGTGATGTTATGTCTCTCAATGTTATTTTTTACAAATAATTTTAATCCAGAATTTAACTCGGATAGGCTTTGAAAAGTACCCATTCGCCTTCCAACTTGATAGATAAGCTTTTCCTCCGGTGAGAGTGATAAAAATTCATTAATAATCGAAATCATTTTAGGTTTATCCTCCGGAAGTTTACCTTCAATTTCAGGCAATAAATTTAATATATGGTCACTTTTTATAGTAGATGTAATTCCATCTAAATGTTGAATAAAACATAAAAGTTCCTGAACTATTTCCTCATCAGTGCATTTTTGGAATCGCTCAGATTTCCAATCATCAAAAAGAGGTGTATTCGGGGGAATCGCCAAAGTACGAATGCGAATAAAGGTTGGGTTTATTCGATTTAAGGCATCTGCACTTTCAATTGCATGCTCTAACCAATGCTCCCTACCACCCAACCCAGGTATGTAATACTCTGATAATTCAATACCTGCCTCCATCACTTTTTTACCTGCCTCAATATGCTGTTGCTTTGTAACACCTTTGTGCATAAACTTTAAAACTGTATCCGAGCCAGATTCCAACCCAATATGTAATCGATTTAGCCCCGCATTCCGTAGTTGAACTAATTCAAATAACGATTTCGTATATATCGTTTGTGACCGAGCATAACTTGTTATCCGCTCTACAAAAGGGAAAAAGTCCTTTAAATAGTTCAATATTATTAATAGCTTTTTTGTAGGTAAAACAAGAGAATTAGCGTCCTGTAGGAAGATAGAACGCATCCCTGATGAACACCAAAACAAAGCATCGAAAAAAGCCTGCTTATCAATTTTATTTCTTTTTAAATATCTATTTAATTTTGCTAACTCTGGATCTAAAAAGTCATCATCCTCTTCAAGAATGCTCTGAATAAGCAAAATAGCCCGCACTATTTGGTCAATGTCCTTTAATACATGCTCTATAGGACGAACAGAAAAATGAGTTCCTTTATAAACAGGACAAAAGGAACAGCGGTTCCATGGACAATTTCGTGTTACACGAATAAGTAAACTCAAATCCTCACTCGGAGGACGTATAGGTCCTTGTTCATATCCTTGATACTGGTCTCTTTCTTCCATTTCCATATATTTACATTCTCCAAAATATTTTAACATGCTCTCTCTAAACAACGTTCTTTCATATTAGTATTAGTACAATAGATAAATTATATAAATAGAGAAATGTGAAGGAGAAAAATGAAACAAAACAGATAAGGATAAATTTCTGAGTTCCTGTTTATTTTGATTTTCTAACCAGATTCCATCTCACGATAGCATGCATAATTTATATCATCAAAACCTATTGCTCATCTTACTCATTGCCCTCACTTAAACTATCACAAATCAAAAAAAGATATCCCGCCACAGAAAGAACAAAAGAACACAAAGTTTTTTCAATTCTTTCCTCCGTGTTCTCTGGAGTTTATTTCTTTTCTAAAGGTATAATGTAGTGGGAGCATCCCTGCTCCCCTAAAAAAATAACCAT
>DAOSBX010000048.1:0-501 GCA_035361075.1 Candidatus Hydrogenedens sp.
CCCCACGCTTAGCGGAATACGCCACCCTACGACTATCAGGACTGAAAATAAGAGAACCTGCTCCAATCCCGTCATATCCCTTACTTTCCTCTCCGTCTACCACTACAAACCTCTTATTTCCACGCCCAGCTGAATACATTACCCTACGACTATCAGGACTGAAAATAAGAGAACCTGCACCAATCCCATCGTATTCCTTGCCTTCCTCTCCGTCTACCACTACAAACCACTTGCCCCCCCGCTTAGCGGAATACGCCACCCTACGACTATCAGCACTGAAGATAGGAGATCCTTCCATAATCTCATCGTATTCCTTGCCTTCCTCTCCGTCTATAACTACAAACATTTTATCTCCGCGCCCAGTGGAATACGCCACCCTACGACTATCAGGACTGAAGATAAGATCTCCAAATCCGTCGTATTCCTTACCTTCTTCTCCGTCTACCACTATAAACCACTTATCACCACGCATAGCCCAATACGCCACTCTACGACTATCGG
>DAOSBX010000048.1:601-23277 GCA_035361075.1 Candidatus Hydrogenedens sp.
GACTGAAAATAACACCAGGCTCTCCAATCCCGTCATATTCCTTGCCTTCTACCCCATCTACCACTACAAACATTTTATCTCCACGCTTAGCCAAATATGCCACCCTATGACTATCAGGACTGAAAATAACACCAGGCTCTCCAATCCCGTCATATTCCTTGCCTTCTACCCCGTCTACCACTACAAATTGCATACCTCCACGTATAGATCCATACGCTACTCTATGACTATCAGCACTGAAAATAAGTCCTACAGGACTCATGTCATATTCTTTACTTTCCTCTCCGTCTACCACTACAAGCCACTTATCTCCACGCTTAGCCAGATATGCATACCTCTTACTATCAGGACTAACTACAAAAGTTTTCGGAACCTTATCTGCCCTTATTACACCCCTTGGCACCTCTCTTATTGATAACGATATACCCTTCCCCTTCGTATGCCAAACTCCGCTTGGATAGAAAAAATACACAACAAACATAAAAACTAATATTATAAAAACTACTATTCCCAACCACATCTTCTTATTACCTTTGCCCATATCCTTGCTCCTTATCATTATTTTGTCAACTCTTTTCCCTCAGCCTCGGCTCCAAATACCTCCGCTTTAAGGAATAAAATATATGCTCTCATAATACCTTACCATTTCCCATACATATTTGTCAATGAGATAATGATTTATACGAGTTAATTTAAACTCAATACGTTTAGTGGATTCAAATAGATAATTACCAAATTTTGTATCATAATATATAAGCGGTAATATTATTGCCGACGTTAGCAAGAGCACGGGAGGCTGAGAGACGGTCGAGCTGTAAGAACAATCTAAAACAGATGGGATTGGTATTTAATATGTATGCAAATGTTGAATTTGAAAGAAGTATGGGCATTGGGTTTAGAATTGGATTATCATAATAGGGAGAACAGTTATGAGAAACATATGTTTAAAGAGAAAATGTCTTTTGTTTTGGTTTTGTTTTCTGATTGTATCATGTATTTACGCAGATTATTTTGAGCCATCAGCAAATGTGCCAGGTGAATTTGGGGTGAATACAGGATACCTGAAAGGATTATTTCGACCTGAAGGCAAATCCATAGGTTTTGTTCCTTTACAGATGATATCCCCAGAAATAGAACTGGCAAAGAAGGATTTGCCAGGACTGTTGAATTTTTATCGGGTGTTTAAGACAAATTATAGATTTGGTGATAGTATGCGTAGTGTGCCGAGTAAAGCGGAAAAGATAGATAGTAAAACTGTAAAAGTATTTTGGGATTCAGATTCAGGACATCCATTTACCATCACTGCAATATACCGATGGATTGATTTTCAAACCTTAGATCTGCATATCACGGTTCAGGCGAAAGAATTACTTCCTGACTTCGAGATATTTTTGTCGTCATATCTTAGTGAACGTTTTCCCGAATCATTTGTATATGCAAAGTCGGATAAGGGGGAGAATATATTTATATCAGCGCCTCCATCAGAAGGTGTATGGCAGGCATTCCCGAGGGATGAAAAGGCAGTGCAACTCATTCAAGATGGCCGTTGGAAATTTCACCCGAGTCCAGTGGACTGGGCAATCCGTCCATGTTTTAGCAAGCCTATTATTTACCGTGTGGACAAAGAGACCAGGATAACTGTAGTGCACATGGCTAAAACAGAGGATTGTTTTGCAGTGATGACACCGAATGTGGGAGAAGGCCACTTATCAATGTATTTTTCATTGTTCGGGAAGACGTTACAAGCGGAAGAATCAGCAAGCACAGTAGTTCGTATGATTATAGCACCATTAACGGAACGTCAAATTTTAGAAGCCTACCAGAAGTTTATAAATCCAAAGTAAGAAAAGAATAAATTGGAAAAATAGGTTTGTAAATTTTTAATTCCATTCTTTATTGTCCTATTTGTCTTTTTCACCCTCTTTGTTCTGCCTCATCAGCAAAACAATTGTGTTACTATTTGTGATGTTTTGTACACGGATTTCTGTTGTTATTCCTATTCCGTATCGGATTCTTTTTTAACTGCAGTACGAACATAAATTGCTTCAGGAAGAATTTCAAATGTTGCAGGGAGATAGCCAGGGACTTCCCCGTCCATATCCAGCAAAACTTCACCAGCGGTATGTGCAGGGAGTGCAATAACTTTTTGTGCTTTGAAAATCTTTATCTTGGGATGTGTAAGATGGGTCCCCTGATAAACTTTCTTAACATTCATGAGCAGTTCCATCGTGGAGATTCCAGGAATAATAACAATATCAAACCAGCCATCGTTGATTTCCGAATTGGGTGAGATATACATTCCACTACCAAAATATTTACCATTACATACTGTAACTGTTTTAATATCAATTACCTCATCAAATTGATTATCGATTTTCAGGCGGACTTTTTTATTGCGGTAGGTTATTAATGCCTGCAACATTCCGAGGAAGAAAGCGATTTTACCGCTTCTTTGTTTTAACCAGACATATTGATTAACAGCACGGTCTGTGGCTCCACTTAAACCGAAGCTGGCAATATTTACAAAATAACGAAGGTCTTCTTCTCCTTTGAAATTGATAAATTTTAATTTCCCTAAATCAATAGGATAAACAGAGGTATTTGAAAGATGTTCGATTTGCTGGTCTATATCAAAGGGCCAACCTAATGTGCGTGAAAAGTCACGCCCCGTCCCAGTGCTTATAATTGCAAATACAGCCTCTGGGTTAATCGGTCTATCATTCTCAAAGAAGCCATTCACAACTTCATTTATAGTTCCATCACCACCCACAGCAATGATTTGTTCATACCCTTCTTTTAATGCCTGATTTGCAAGTATAGTCCCATGTCCAGCACGTTCAGTGAATGCTACTTTTACAGGACCTATTGCGTGGTGAAGTTTCTTTTCAATATCGGGCCACATCTTACCTGTCATGTTCCCCCATGCGCGTGGATTGACAATGACAAATGTACGAGCCCATGATACAAATTGGACACGTGCTCTATTAGTTTCCTGTTCACGGATAGTATCTTGCCATGCTAATTCATGCGACATAAGGTCTGTTATTTTACGGAGCACAGTTTCGCCTGGATCTCCCAAGTTCCCGAGATTGGTTCGTCGGAACAACACATCATTTAAGTGTCTCCCCATTTCCTCTCGCATGGCATAAACGATTTGGGCACCAATCTCCAGTCGTTTATCAGATAAAGGTTCTGCTAATTGAGGGTCTGTCCTTGCTAAGTCTATAACTTTGGACATCTCAGTCCCATAATTATGGGCAAGGTGCTCGATAATTTCAGGTGGAAAATCAGAATAATTCCTCTTTGCTTCTTCGAGGAAATCGCTAAATAACTCAAAATCTGCCCCTATAACAGGTGTCTGGTCTGTTTTGCATGGAGGTGGTGTTACCCCTAATTTTTCGAATACTTTATTTACAACTCGTTCTGCTAAGTGTCTTGACGTTGTCCATTTACCGCCGACTGCTGTAATCAGTCCTAAACATCCATCTTTTTCATGGTCGAATACTTCCGCAGACCGACTTGCATTATACGAGTTGAATTCTTCTTCACTTTCTTGAGGGTCCTTTTCGACAATGGGTCTTAATCCAGCATAGAAAAACAGGACATCACCACGACGGAGTTTTGCACCAGGAATACCCCGATTAATGATAGACAGAAATTCGACCAGTTCCTTTTCATTTACATGGACATCATCTGGGTCACCATAATAAATAGTATCAGTAGTTCCTAATAATGAATAACCCTGCCACGGTAGAACAAAGAAGTGAGTTCCTTTGCCAGGCATAGCAATAGCATATTTTTGAGTAATAGGTTTCGTCAGTATATGAATGCCCTTTGAGCGGATTATTTTACGTTCAGGTTCTTTTTCTGTTGCCAGCGAAATAAGGCGGTCAGCCCAGGGACCAGTTGCATTCACAATGATTTTCCCCTTTATCTGGTTTTCTCTGCCATCTTCTCTGCTTATAATTTTTACGCCAGTAATGCGATTTTTATCTCTCAAAAACCCAGTGACCTCCACATAATTTAATGCAGTGGCTCCATTGATAATGGCTTGCTTAATACACGCCCATGCTAATCGTTCTGGTGAGTACATTTGATAATCATGGAATAAAAGCGCATCCTTAAATTCCATCGGCTCTAATTTAGGCTCGATAGATAAAATCTCATCTCTCCCGACACGTTTATGAGATGGAATAAATTTGTCAGGATCGCTTGAACGATTTCTGTCATAAGAGAGCCAATCATAGGCTTTAAGTCCAAGAGAATAAATAAGCCGTTCACGGAATTTTTTGCTATTGCTGATTGGGAGAATAAAAGGCAATGAATTAACTAAATGAGGTGCAATTTGTGCCCAGATTCTTCGCTCTTTCAAGGATTCCCTAACAAGCCCAATTTCAAGATTCATTAGATAACGAAGTCCACCATGAATCAGTTTAGATGATGCACCACTGGTAGCACTGGCAAAGTCTTTACGTTCAACGAGGGCTACGTTAAGTCCTCTCATACTTGCATCACGGGCAATGCAGGCACCGACAATACCTCCGCCGATAATAATCACGTCATACTCCTCAGTCGGAAGTCGGTTCCACATTTGTTCCCACAGGTTTTCCATAAAAAACCCTCCGTTAAATTTTCTTATGATATGTCATTTGTCGCATCAGCAACAGATACTATATCCTTATTTCCTTTTTGGTCAGAAGCGAAAACCCAACATGCAGAACGATGCTTTTCTGATATGTTTTGTAAAATAGGTTCTTTAATTCGACACAGGTCTGTGGCGTAAGGACACCGTGGATGAAAAGCACAACCTGATGGCGGGTTAACAGGACTGGGTGGCTCACCTTTTGCTAAAAGTTGGGGCAGTGTAGCCTCGGGATCTGGTTTTGGTATTGCACTAAGCAGGGCTTGCGTATAAGGATGGTTTGGGTTGCTAAACAAAATCTCTGTGGGAGATTCTTCCACAATTTTCCCAAGATACATTACTAAGACACGGTCGGAAATATGTCGAACTACCCCCAGATCATGAGAGATAATTAGATATGTGAGATGTAATTTTTCCTGAAGTTCCATAAGTAGGTTTAATATTTGTGCTTGAACAGAAACGTCCAGTGCGGAGACAGGTTCATCAGCGACAATAAAAGAAGGTTCTACAGCCAACGCTCTGGCAATTCCAATCCTTTGCCGTTGTCCACCACTAAACTCATGGGGATACCGATACATCGCATCAGCATTCAGTCCTACCAATTGAAGTAAATACTCAATGTGTTCTGTACTTTTTTCACGTGGAACGATACTGTGCACATGCAATACTTCCGATAACATAGAGTACACAGTCATTCGTGGATTTAATGAACTATATGGGTCCTGAAATATGATTTGTATTTTTCGTCGTATATTTCGCAATTCTTTCCCTCTGATTTTTGTGAGGTCAGTCCCATCAAATAATATATTTCCTTCTGTAGGTTCGATGAGCCTTAAAATAAGTCGTGCCACTGTGGTTTTACCACTACCACTTTCACCAACTAAACTCACCGTTTCACCACGAGAAACCTTAAAACTAATGCGGTCGACTGCACGAACATATCCCTTTGCCTTTGAAAATATGCCAGCACCAACCGGAAAATGTTTAGTAAGATTTATGACCTCAAGGTAGGATTTCGTTTCATTCATAGCAATTTTTCTCCCGTTCTCGTTTTTCCGAATCCGTATATAGCCAGCATGCAGTTCCTTGTTCCTGGCTGACCCATCGCCATGGCGGTTGTTTCTCGGAGCAGATTTTGGTAGCCTTGGGACAGCGTGGGTGGAAACGACAACCTGTAGGTAAGGCAGTCGCTGATGGAACAGAACCAGGGATGGTTGCCAGCTGTTTTTTTGTTACTGAACGTATTGGCAAAGAGTCAAATAATGCTTGTGTGTATGGATGCACAGGGGTAGAATATATCGCTCTTGCTGAACCTTCTTCCACTTTCTTACCCGCGTATAGTACTACAATCCAGCGGGCTATCTGAGCAACGACACTCAAATCATGGGATATTAATAAAAGGCTCATATTCTTTTCCTTCTGTATCCGTCGCAATAAAGCCAAAATCTCCGCCTGAATAGTTACATCTAAAGCGGTTGTCGGTTCATCTGCAATAAGTAGTTCTGGCTCACAAGCCAGTGCCATAGCAATCATAGCACGTTGAATAAGTCCCCCAGAAAATTCATGAGGATATTGCCGAGCTCTGATATGTGGCTCTGGAATTCCAACCCATTCAAACAATTTTTCAATCCGTGAATATGCTTCCTGCTTCGAGATACGAAAATGATATTGCAAAACGTCTGCAATTTGGTCACCTACCCTAAATACTGGATTCATAGAAGTGGTAGGTTCCTGAAAAATCATAGAGATATGCCGACCCCGAATCTTCATTAACTCATCTGCTGATAATGAAAGTAGATTTTTACCATGGAACAGAACCTCACCCGCAAGTTTTTCTACTGGTGGCGATGGCAAAAGTTTTAATAATGACATAGCAGTAACAGATTTTCCACATCCACTCTCACCTACGAGTGCAATGGCTTCTCCTGGGTGGATAAAAAAGGAAAGCCCATCTACTGCACGGGCTGTGCCAGTGGGAGTTGAAAAATGCACATATAAATTTTTTACATGTAACAATGCATTATCAGCGTTACAAAGGTCTGTCATCAGTAATTTACCTCAATCGTGGATCCATAGCATCGCGCAAGCCTTCACCTACAAGGTTAAAGGCAGTTACAGTAATGAAAATAGCCAAACCAGGGAACAAAACGAGCCACCATGCAAAATCTACATATCCTTGAGATTGCTTTAGCAATTCGCCCCAACTTGGAGCTGGAGGAGGAACACCGAAACCCAGAAAACTTAAACCACTTTCCATCAATATTGCACCAGCCAGACCGAATGTTGCACTAACGAAAACAGGTCCCATTGCATTAGGAAGTATATGTCGAAACATAGTTCGGGTATCACTTAACCCTAATGCTCGAGCCGCTAACACGTACTCCATTTGCTTTTGTTTCAAAAATTCGCCACGCACCAGACGTGCAACTCCAGGCCAACCTGTAAGTCCAATTACTACCATAATAGTCCAAATACTGGGTGGTAAAAATGCCATGACTGTGATTATCAAGAAAAACGTCGGAATCACTAACATCAATTCGATAAAACGCAATACAACAATATCTACCCATGCACCAAAGTAACCTGCCAAGGAACCTAATATGACACCTATTAGCACCGCTATCCCGACTGCAACAAATCCGACGCTGAGAGAAAGTCGCGAGCCCCAAATCATTCGACTCAGAACATCCCTACCACGGTCATCTGTTCCGAGCCAATGCAACTTAGATGGAGGTTGTAAACTCTGGTCCAGATTCTGCCGTAAAGGTCCATAGGGGATAGGCGGTTTGATACACCATTCTCCAGAAGTTGGAACCCATCGGTCGAAATTAGCATATAAGTTTTCAGCCTGTAAATCAGCATAGGTAAGTATATTAGGGAACCAGTAAAGATTCCCTCCTTTATAGAGCACTATCGGCACATCATTTGATAAAAACGGGGCTAAAATAGCAATAAGCCCTAATAAAATAATTATTACTAAAGCCCAAAGCGATAGCCGATGCCGACAAAATTCATTCCAGACTGTTCTCCAATAACTGTGAAGATGTTTTTGATTTTGTTTCAACACGGTTCTTTATTACTCCAGACGTATTCTTGGGTCAACAACTGCATATAAGACATCACTTAGCACAAGACCTATTAGTGTAAGTAAGGTTGATATAGTAAAGACGCCCATGATAAGGGGATAATCTCTTGACAATACCGCTTCAAAACCTAATCGCCCCATACCAGGAATTGAGAAAATGGTTTCGATAATTACACTACCGCCGATAAGTCCTGGGAGTAAGCCAGCAAGAAGAGTGATAATAGGGATAAGAGAATTTCGCATAGCATACTTAAATACAACCATTTTCTCCGAAAACCCATAAGCACGAGCGGTACGGATATAATCCTGACGAATGACATCTAACATTCCCGTTCGCATGTATCGGGATAGACCTGCAAGGCCCGCATAAGTCATACAAAATAGGGGTAATACCATGTGCCATAAACGGTCTAATATCCACCGTGCTAATGAATAATGATGGGCATCGATGCTGTTAATCCCATTCACAGGGAATAAATTCCACCAATCACCACCGCCTAAAAACATGATTAATAACATTGCCACCCAAAAACTGGGTAAACTATACAGGAGAAATAGAATGAATGTTATAATTTGGTCTGACAGAGTACGTTGATGCGTTGCGGAATAGGTACCTAATGGTATGGCAATAAGATAGATAAGTAATGTCTCCAAGATTGTAAATTGCAATGTAATAGGGAGCGTCTCCCGAATTTTTTCCATTACGGGTCTCTGGTCTTTATAACTTCTACCAAAATCAAGGCGTATTATACGACTTAGCCACAGGGCATATTGTACGACAATGGGTTTATCCAATCCATAGAGGGCTTTGGTCTGTTCAATAATTTTTTCCGTTTCAATATTTGACCGCATAGCACCTCCTTCTCCACGTAGTTTGAAGGCAACGGGACTTCCTGGAGCCAATTGGATTATTGCAAAAGTAATTAAGCTGACCCCAATAAAGGTAGGTATCATTAAGATAAGTCTTTTCAAAATATAAGAAGTCATGTGCTTTTATTACTCCTTCGCGTAAATATACTTTTGGAGGTTTTGGGGAACAAACCATTCTCGCTCATACACACCAAAAGGATAAATACGAATTCCATGAACACGTTTGTCAACTGCAATAATTGCTTTCGGTGCCATTAAGAAGGTGTAGGGTTGCTCATCATTTACAATTTCCTGAAAACGTCGGTATAGCTGTATTCGTTTATCACGGTCGAAACAGACTCGTGCTTGTTCAATAAGTTGGTCTGCCTCTTCATTAATGAAGCCAACATAGTTGGAACCTTTCTCCGCCTGACTGGAGTGCCATACCTGATAAGGGTCAGGGTCTGGTGGCATTTGCCAGCCCATAAGAACTGCATCAAAATTGCGACTATCTACCCGCTCCAGAAGCGATGCCCATTCCATCTGCCGTATTTGCATTCGTATTCCTGCACGACTTAAATCCTCTTGATAAACAGTAAGAATCTTTTCCGCAATAGGATTGCTATTGGTGGTCATAATTTCGAAAGCAAGGTCAGTTCCATTTTTATCTCGTATACTATCACCATTGTGGTCTATCCAGTCTGACGCATCCAGCAATTTTTTAGCCTCCTCAGGATTATAAGTCCATGGTCTTACACCATTATGATATTCCGGTGTCCCCGGCATAAAAGGGGTATTTATCGGTTCTGCCATACCATAATAGAGTCGTTTGATAATCTGTTCACGATTGAGCAAAAGGGTCAGGGCATGGCGAACTGTTTTCTCTTTGAACACTTCACGACGAAGATTCCAGCCAATATAATTATACGCAGGACGGGGATACATAAAAATATTAAACTGTTTTTGAAATGTTTCCGATTGTGCTCGACGCATCCAATCTTCAGGACGTATTGCCATATAATCTAAATCATTGCGACGAAGTTTTAAGAATGCTGAATTATCATCCAGAATAATTTGGTAAATAATTCGGTCAAAGTAAGGCTGTCCCTCATCCTTACGCCAATAATTTGGATTTCGCGACAATACCAGCTGTAACCCCGTTTGCCATTCAGCAAGTATATAAGGTCCCGAACCAATAGGTTTGCGATTATTGGGATGATTGTTAAAATCACCTTTGCCATAAATATGTTCTGGGAGAATTTCTAACAAACCTAACATAACTGCATGCTGATAATATGGTTTCTTACAGTGATAACGGACTGTATAGTTGTCTAAAACTTCGCATGATTCAACGTCCATATAGTAATTTTTAAGATGAGGGGCATCGGTTGTAGGGTCCATTAGTTTGTCAAAAGTAAATTTTACATCCTTTGCAGATAAAGGGTGCCCATCAGAAAAACATACATCTTGCCGTAGATAAAAGGTATAACTGAGATGGTCTTCGGATACGTCCCAATGATGTGCTACTCTCGGTATCAACTCTAATGTTTGTGGATTTCGGTCTAATAAACTATCAAAAATCCATGCCAATACTAAGGTAGAATAGGCATCTGTACTTGTGATTGGATTGAGATGAGGCATTTCTGCTGACAATCGGGTAATCAACCAATCCCCCTGGGCTGGTGCCTCACCAACGCCAAACTCTGTAAGCCCTGTTGAACTCGGCTCCTTTCCCACAGGTCCATCTACGGAAGGCATACAACCTGCTATTAGTAGAATATCAATGATAATGTTCACAATGTATACAAAATGAAGCAGTTTTTTCATAATGCCTTCTTTATTTTTTTTATTCTAAATAATATATAATTAGTGTAATCTTATGCTAATTTATAGTTAAAAATATAGGATAATACACTATAGTTATGGAACAATTAGAAAACCTAAAAACAAATTCAATTGTGCTTCCTTGTGATATAACGACATCATTAATTGATGTTCCCACAAAAATAATAATTCCTGAAAGTAATAGTATCCCAATAGATAATGAGTTTGTCCAACTTGCTCCATTATGGGTGCGAACCATAGATAATCAATTTTGTGGGATAGTTCAGGAGCAAAATGAATGGCAATGGATTTGTTCTACTGCTATCAGACGAAGTGCTAAATCTCAGCCTATCATTATTCAACAGGCTCTTAAAGGGAAAAGTTATTACCTCATTGGGTTCCGAGATAGATATCATTTTTTTTCGACGGAAATACTCAGTGTTGAATTTACAGCAGGAAGTTATCGTGTTCCGAAATTAATCTGGGCTCCGTCGGATTGTTCTGGCTTTGAAATTAAACGTATTATTGAAAAATCAAAGATGAAAGGTAAACAATTACCCAGAGGGAATTACTGCACGTTATTTGAATTTGTTTCTAATCAAGATGGGGTATTTCTAACCTTCGCTCAGATTCTCAATTCGCCTGATAAGGTTTTGACAAAGATATGTAAGGAAAGCAGTGGCGTAGATTTACAGAAGATAAATGATGCTATCCAGCATCATGAGATTCCTAATCATGTTCCTTCAAAAGAATTGGGTTGTGCAGTCTCCTGGTTTATACCTCATAGCGGTGTTGTGCAAAGCATAGAAGGGATAGAGGAAGTAAAACGAATGGAAGGAGTTAAGGAGGTTTTTATTAATATTCAAGCAGGAGACAGTATAACTCATGTTACAGACATCTCTTCAAGAGATAGAATAGGCTATATCCTTGCAGTTTGTCCCGATGCATTTACAGCAAAAAATAGAGCCTTGACCGCTCTTTCCAAGATTAAAATCAACACGCAAAATATTTTACCATAAGCCTCAGCTCTTTATAGATGGTACGAATCAGGCATATTTATGAAATTTTCCTTGAATTTAATAAAAACAAAGAAAGATATAAATTTTTGTTTTTAGAGGTAACTATTATAAAATTTACTGACATTCTTAACCTTGATATTTTAAGAAGGAGATAAAATCTTGAGTATTGGATTAAAACCTTTAACTCCTGAACATCGAGTTTGGAGATGGAAAATTCTCACGACGACTTATATTGCCTATATCGGTTATTATATGACACGCAAAATATTTACTATCTGCAAAACAACAATAGCCGCAGAGTTAGGTTGGGAATTAGGAGATACTGCTTATGTTTGGGCATCATTCCTAATTGCATATATGATAGGTCAGTTTTTAAATAGTTTTATAGGTAGGAAATGGGGACCGCGAGTAATTCTCCTCGGTGGATTAGGTATCTCTATTATTTGCAATACCATATTCGGATTTACTAATTCCTTTGCTAATTTTTTGCTCTTTATGTTTATAAATGGTTTAGCACAGGCATCTGGCTGGCCTGGATGTATTGGTGGTATTTCTCGGTGGTTACGTAATCAAGAACGAGGTACGGTGATGGGTATTTGGACAACAAATCACATCATTGCAAATATTATTTATAAATCGTTAGGTGGATTGTTATTAGGTATGTTTGGTTGGCGCTGGGCATTTTTTGGGATGAGTATCCTAACTTTATTTGTCTGGGCACTCATTCTTATCTGGCAGAAAGACCGTCCTGAAGATGTAGGGCTTGAACCTATCATAGATAAGACTGACGACTATGGTCAGGCTATCAAGGCATCACAAGAAGAGCACATCCCATTTTCAGAATATCTTCGTGTGGCGTTTAACCCACTTATTTTCATTATGGGTATTGCTTATTTTTCAGTAAAGTTTTTAAGATATGCTTTGGATTCTTGGCTACCTTCATTTCTAAATATTCAGGGATTACCTGTAGACCAGGCAAGCTACTATTCTATGGTTTTTGATGTTACTGGTGTTGTCGGAACGATATTTGCTGGGTACATTCTTGACCGCTGGTTCCGTGGTAATTGGGCAGGAGTTTGCTTCTTATGTGGGTTAGGTACAATTTTAGGTTATATTGCAGTGATTTATGCAGGGGCAAATCCTATTATGATTGCTATGTGTTTCGGTATTGTTGGATTTATGCTCTACGGTCCCGATAGTTTATTGACAGGAGCGGCAGCAGTTGCGGTTGCTGGTGAAGCCAATGCCGTCGCAATCACGGGTATCATTAACGGAATTGGTAGTGTGGGACCTGTTATTCAGGAATTGGTAATTGGTAAATTTATGAAAACTGCGGACCCGATGGTAGGTATAGCACGAACAAATACGTTATGTCTCATTTTTAGTATAGCGTTGGCAGTTTCCACAGCCTTTCTTACCTGGTATCTCTATCATATTCATCAAAGAAATTCAGAAGACAACAATTCACCATCCTGCTAAATATACTTTTTGTCACGGGAATTATACTTTATTTGCTCCTTGAATAAACAAATCCATCCGACGTGACAATTCTTTTAAGTGATTTTCATCACCTTGAGGAAACTCTTCTGTAATCCACCCTTTATAACCGACCTCATGTAGAGCAGAACGTACCTCAGCGAAATCTACATCACCTTCGTAGGGAAGTTTGCACCATTGATAACCGTTACGCTTAAAGTCTTTTATGTGTATTTTAACGATTCGTTCTCTCAGAGTACGTATCCAATCTTGTGGAAAGCCAAAGATAACAACATTTGCCATGTCAAAGTAAGCCCGAACAAAGGGACTATTTATTTCATCTATATACTGACGAAATTCCAGAGGACTGAGCAAAAATTTGTTCCAGACATTTTCGACAGCAATGATAATTTTGTTTTCCTCAGCAATAGGAATAAGTTCGCGAATATTCTTTTGAGAGCGTTCCCATGCTTCTTGGTATCGAACCTGCTCATTGACAACCGCAGGAACAAGGAGTACTGTTTCTGCACCAACTTTTTTTGCCAACCCGATAGCCTGAATAATTCTTTTTTTCCCTTCTTCAACGACTGAAGTATCAGGATGTGATAATGGCTTATCCCATCCACCATAAATAATGGAATGTATTTGCAATTGATTCTTCTGAGCAGATTCTAAAATTTTATTTATTTCTCCATCGTCAGTAATGGGTGGAATTTCTATTCCATCAAACCCGCAGTCCTTTGCTAATTTACATCGTTCCATTTCGGATTTTTCTTTTGGTAGGTTACCCCATTGTACCGCTTTCTTTAGTCGTGGGTATGTAATATTCTCTTTTGCGAATACCCCACCACTTTTTAATATCGCAGTTCCTAAAATGAGTGAACTACTTGCATATAGAAAGCTACGACGAGAAACATCATAATTCTTTTTCATAGTTATTTTCCTTTTTTTATTAACTGAATAAGTTTATTTATATGATTTTTAAATAATTGTTATGCTACTTTCAAATAACGACGAACATCAAGAGGTGCAATTAGCTTCGCAAGCCAAGTAAAATAATGGATGCGGTTGCGGAATGTGATTATCTAATTATCAACAAATAAGAAGGAAAATATTATGCATACAGCGATGATTTTTTCTCCACATGCAGATGATGCATCAGCATTTTGTGGTGGAACATTAGCCAAGTGGAGTGCCAATGGATGGAACATTATCCTTGTTCGTGTTACAGATGATGCACGCGATTCGGTAGGGCTAACAATAGAAGAAACGGTTAAGCGAAATCGAGCGGAATTAGAGAAATCGTGTGAAATATTAGGTATCAAAGAAATTATAGATCTCAATTTCCCTACGGATACATTGGCAGATATTCCGTTGACTAAATTGCGAGAACGATTTGTATATTTGATGCGGAAATACAAACCGTATGCCATTTTCTCATTTGACCCGTATGCTCATTTTGAACCGAATATGGATCATGTGCGAGTTGCACGTGCAGTGGAAGAGGCGTTGTGGGTTTCCTGCTTTGATTTGCATCATCCAGAACATTTTAAGGAAGGTCTGGAACCTTTTTCTGTATGTGAACGTTGGTATTTTGCACGTAATTTAGAAAAGATTACATACGTAGAAGACATAACTGATTATTTTCCGCAGAAGGTACATGCTCTCTCCGCTCATGAAACGATGATGCGTAATCTACTTCAATCGTTCCGTTTACAATTAAAAACATGGGGGTATCAAATCCCTCTAATTGAGGATGCTTTTTCAGGTGATTATACAGGATTATTAGAGCAGGTTTTATATATGCAAGCATCAGGAATAGCGGAAGAATGTGGGATGCCCGAAGGAACATTAGCAGAACCTTTCAGAGTAGACCGCTTTGGCGATATGGAGGCTTTCTTTCAGCAGATGGCAGAACCTATTGACGGTACGACACAAGGACCGAAACGTCCATTTTTAGATACATTTTGGAGCGAAGAATAAACGAGTGAGGCAGACCTTGTTTGTCCGATATAAAGGTTTTGTCTCTTTGTTTCTATGTTATTTCGTTTTTCTAATATTACAATATCGGTTTTTATAAAATAGAGAATATTTGTATAATTTAATTTCACAATAAAAAGATAGGTAAATAATAAGATGCAACGATTTTTAGTCTCATCTGTAGTGACATTTGCTCTTTGTATTGCTCCTTTAACACCATCATACTCACAAACCCAAAACCCAGTGATTCATGAAGCCAACACGAATCCGTTAGGAATTCATTTGTCAAGACAGGTTCCACGGGAATATACACCAGGCTCACCGTTAGAGATTGTATTGACAATATATTGCGATGCACCTGACCCAAATTATCCTGTCACTGCGGTTGGTTTATATGAGTCTATACCTGCGGAGTGGACATTTACATCTATGCGTGGGGTTACGACAGAACCGCCACCTATAGCACCTTCGCCTGGAACACAAGGCACATTACAATTTGCATGGATTACGCCTCCTAATTTTCCATGTACTTTTGCGTATACCGTTCAGGTACCTGAGAATATGGCAGGAGTAAAAACATTCTCTGGACAGGTCGAGTATCGAACGAACGGGCCCCGTTTAGTATCTCCACCTGAGATTACTCAAATTAACGGGATTGACCGTATCCCGCCAGAGATTACTTTGTTGGGTGATAATCCCATGACTATTTATCAAGGGAGCGATTACATAGAACCTGGCTGGAAAGCGAAAGATAACGCAGATGGGGATGTAACGGACCGTGTCCAGGTTAGTGGCAATGTCAATGTAAACCAGCCTGGTGAATATACTTTAACCTATACAGTTCGGGATAATGCTGGGAATAATGCTTCTGCAAGTCGAGTTGTCCGTGTTTTAGAGAAAAATGTAACACCAACATCAGCAACGGGAACCGTCCCAATTAGCCCTGGACCTGCGGTGTTACCACCACCTGTAACTACAACTCGCCCAACAAGACCTGCTCAAACAGCGATGAAACAACCTACAACTTCGTCAACATCTGCGACACCACCTACATCCATTCCATCAACGAGCACACCGAGGCCAGAAGAAGTAACGTTCCCGCGTCCTGATATGCATATGCCTCCTAATATTCCAAATATCCCAAACATCCCGAAGGATGCTAAACCTCAGGGGATAGCAAGTGGACAACCGTTGAAACCGTTTGATTTGCCGAAGGAAATTAAGGGTGGTTTGAGACCTCCTCCTTCACATGAGGGTAATCGAACATTGTATGAACGGACAAAGCAGTCTGGACAAACTGTTGTACAACAGATAACCCCGCCGAGCACCACAAAGACTAATGTTGAAAAAACTACTGAGGTAACAGAAACAACACCAGCAATAACACCAAAACCACCTGTTGAACCTTTACAGGAGAGTAAAAAACAGGAAGAGGTTATGAGTCCCGCAGAAAAAAAAGTAGAACCTTCAACAACTTCTTTGGCTACTGCTGAAAACACAAAGCCTCTGGAACCAGCCTCAATCGATACTGGAGGGAAACCAGGTCTACCTTCTTATCTTGCCCAGTTGAAAAACTGGTGGGCTGAAAGGACACAGGCAGAACGTCGTAATTTAATGGGTATGTTTATATTATTCGGGTTACTAACCTTGCTATGTGTTATAACGGGCAGAACTGCTTACCAAGGTATTACTCCACAACCACGTAAAAAGGTAGCTAATACCATATCAGGGGATACCTCAGAAAAATAGTGTGTTCAACTTCGTTTTTACCAATATGTTAAAATCAATAAGTTATCGTTTCTGGCAACGTTGATGAAGGTTAAGTATCCAAAAACAACATTATGAGAAATATTATTCATACACGAAAACCAACACATCCTGTGAAAGTTCGAAATTGCGTAATTGGAGGAGGTGCGAATGTAGCCATTCAGGCGATGACTAATACAAACACTGAGGATGTGGAAGCCACTGCAAACCAGGTTGCTGAACTTTTCATCGCAGGTGCTGAGATGGTTCGTATCACGGTGAACACACCGAAGTCTGCGAAATGTGTTCCCGAGATACGGAAACGATTAGAAGATATGGGGTTAGATGTACCACTTATTGGTGATTTTCATTATAATGGGCATTTATTATTATCAAAATATCCAGCCTGTGCGGAGGCATTAGATAAATACCGTATCAATCCAGGGAATGTTGGTGTAAAAGATAAAAAAAGTATTCACTTTTCACAGATTTGCAGTATTGCAAAAGATTTTAATAAGCCGATTCGAATTGGTGTTAACATAGGTTCATTAGACCCAGAATTGGTATCCCAGAAGATGGAAGCAAACGCAAAATCAAAATCGCCCATCACGAGTGAAGAAATTTACGATGAGTGTATGCTTCTATCAGCCCTAAATTCAGTAGAAGAAGCAGTTAATTTGGGACTTGCACAGGAACAAATTGTTATTTCTTGTAAAAGCAGTTCACCGTTACAGTTGATACGGGTGTATCGTTCCCTTTCGGAACGAACGCGTCAGCCACTGCACCTAGGTTTAACTGAAGCAGGGGCAGGTATACGAGGTATTGTTTGGTCTGCCACAGCAATGGGATTATTACTTTCAGAGGGGATAGGAGATACGATACGGGTTAGTTTAACACCAACACCAGACAGTGACCGAAGAGAAGAGGTGTATGTGGCACAAGAAATCCTACAATCATTGGGGATTCGCCAATTTGCCCCACAGATTATTTCGTGTCCAGGATGTGGGAGAACTTCCAGTATGGTATTTCAGGAAATTGCGGAAATAGTTCGTGATTATGTACGTAAACAACTCCCTCTGTGGCGTAAACAATTTCCTGGGGTAGAAAAGATGAATATAGCAGTTATGGGGTGTGTTGTTAATGGACCTGGGGAATCGCGCTTTGCAAATATTGGAATAAGTCTTCCTGGTAATGGCGAGCATCCACAATGCCCTCTCTACATCGATGGGAAAAAGGTGGCAACCCTTACGGGTACTGCTCAAGAGCTTGCACGCCAATTCATTACATATATCGAAGACTATGTTAAAACTTCTTATTCCAACAAAAGCAGGGGGTGAATACTACCGAAGAAACCTTGTTTTACTCTGTTGACAACTCTCTGATACGTTGATAGACATAGTCATAAATGGCTTTAACTTCGCCGATGGTGAAAGGTGGGTCAATATGATGGTTTGTGCAAAACAATAAACCGCCATCTTTGAACGTTGTTAATATATGATTCACTTCTGTCTGTAATTCAAAATAATCTTTGGAATTATTTGTAGATGGTATCTCTAATCCACCCATAAAGATATACTTATTTGAATATTTTCTTTTTTGCTCTTCTAACGATATATTTTCAGAGGTACTCAATGGATGAACGACATCATATCTTAAATCAGCAATTGCTTCTAAAATATCTGTGATGCTCCCTGTGCTATGAAGGCTGATGAAAGCATTTCGTTTTTTGATAGTCTCAGTAAATTTCTTATGGTAAGGATAGATAAATTGTTCCCAAATATCACTGCCGAACATTATATTTTTATTTAAAGTCCAGTTTTCTGAGACGTGAATCATATCAATACCTAAGTCCAAGCAGTTCATAGAAAATGTAATATTCCACTTTAATAGTCGATTATATAGTTCGGTAATTTCATCTGGTGTTTCAATCATATTCGTTACTTGTCCATGGGGGGAAAAATAATTACAGAAAAAGTTGAAAAATCCTGATACATGAACATAAGTAAAACGGTCTCGACCCTCTTTATGGTGTTGAATTTGGCGAATTAATTCTTGATAGGCATCTGTATCATCAGGGTCGTGTATAGGCAGGTCTAAAATATCAATAGGAGCTGGAACTTTGTCTTGTTGCGTTAGAAATTGAAGTAGCTCGTTTTCTTCTTGCTTTTTAAATACAGGTGGTCCGCCAGAAAGATAGGCAAAATCAAACTCGTAATGGTCCTCAAAATTTTCAACTGAACTGAACACTTGATTTATTTCATCTTCAAATTTTTCTCCAATCCATGCAGAAATAGGTATTCGGTCAGGCTTTTTATGTTTTATCACTGCAATTACTCTTTCCCTCGGTTTCACCCTATGTGTTCCTTCCTTTATTTTCTCTATATTATAACGAAAATAGATATGTATTTTTGTGTAGTGTTATAAAAATTGAAAACATGAGATTGTTATCGGAAACAGGAAATAAATACAATATTACCTGGTTAAAATGTATTTATATCAACACAAACATTGTTAATTACAGGGTTCCATGAAAAAATATCTGTTCTTTTCTCTACTATTTGCATTTGGTATTCTAACGACGTTTTCGACGTATCCCGAGCCTTTATTTGAGAAGGAATATAATACTAAAAGTATACCAGAGACGAGAATTATTCGATATCGTATTGTGAGTCATGAAAAGGAAACTGAGGCTTATGCTTTATCATTTACTGGAAAAGTAATTCAAGGACAAATAACGGTACAAATAGAAGATAACCAAAAAAATGTTATAGATAAAAAAGAAATACCAGCATTTTCTCTTGTCCATTGGCATTTTATTTTGTCGTCAGAAGTAGGATTGAATAATATTTATATTGCTTTACATCTGAAAAACGCTATTGGAAATGTTCATTCTGTTGTTGCTCCAGCAATCCAGCCACACCATATTTATATAATGAAACATATCACAGTTGTGTCAACATTGGCTTTGCTTTTTATAGTTCTTTTTATAGTTTATAAAAGGAAACTACCTATCTCATGGCTAATATGGGGAATATTATTGGGGGTACTTGCACGGTTAATTTTTTATATTTGCGATTATTTTGATTTTTTACCAACAACGATTTTCATTTCTACTACCAATGTAGAAGAAGACATTTCTGATTATGCATTCTCAGCCTATATAGCGGTAAGGGAAACGGCAGTTTTATTTTTGTTATTAGGTATCTTTGCAAGTAAGTTGCTATCAATCCAGGAGAAAACAAAGGCTTTGTTAAGTGTGTCTATTGGAATTACAATAAGTTTTTTAATGGCATCTGTGTTTTCAGGAATATTGGAAGCAGTTCAATTTTATCCATATATAAGCATTTCTCCTTATGTTCTGGCTCTTAGTTCTGTGCAAGCATCGTATACACCATGGTTTTATCTGTATCCTTCTATGCGAACTATAGTAACGTGCTGGCTGTGGTTTGTCTCTTTTTATTTCGTATTGTCAGGGGCTATAAATGCAGATAAAAAGGCTGTGTTGCAGGGAATATTAATTTTCATCTTCACACAAACGGTTAACGTCTTTTTTGAGCAGTCCAGTTTTATATGTCGTTTCTCAAGTTGGTGGTGCCTTGTTGCTCTGTTGATAATTAGCTTTTTCCCAACCATGCTGTTCGTGTTTAATTTGTTTAATACCAGAGAAAACTATAGTAACACAATCATCTAACTGGTAATTGGGATAGGTATATAATAGAATTAGCCCTGTAGCATTATACTAACTTAGAAAAAGGAAAACCTCATATTTATGGTTTGTAAGAACTATTATAAATATATGTAATCACTAAAATATGTAGTTATTGCCATTGATTTTTATGAATAAATACTAAAATAATTTGTTGAATGATTAAAAATAATTTGACAATGATATTTTTTTATGATATATTTATCATAAAATAGATTGTTGTAACTAATATAAAACGTAAATCTAACATTTATTATAATTAAATGCAAACGTTAATTAGTGAAGAAAATAAAAATTTAGTTGATTTGACTACATTAGAGGCTTTGTTAGGCTCAGAAGCTCGGACAAAGGTCTTTTTAGTACTTTTTACAAACTTGGGGAGAACATTTTATCAGCGTCAGGTAGAGAGTGCCACGAAATTACCACTTCGTGCTGTTCAGAGGGAATTAGAACGACTTTCACATATTGGGTTGATTTATCAATGGAAGGAAGGGAATAGAACATGGTATCAAATCGACCAAAGTCATCCTTTGGTTCCTATTTTACAATCCCTTATATTGAAGGTATGCTCACCTATTGACCGACTTCGCACGGTTCTCAATACTAACAAATCGGTTCGTCTTGCATTTTATCATCATGATAAGAATGAGGTTATTGTGGTGACTAACGGTGATGTTTTCCCTGAATCTATCGAAGGGATTCGTTTGACCATTCTTACGACGAATGAGTTTATGGAGAGAATGGAACAGATGCATCCTGAGTTAATAAATGTTTTGAAAGGAGCTGTTGATTTGCTCGGGAATAGAGAAGATTTTTTATGGAGAATTATTGAAACCAACAAACTAACTATACCGAAAGGGGAAAATGTTCTATGAGTTTTGTTTATAATCGTTCTTCATTGCAGATTCCAGAGTCATGGTGGAAATGGGCACAAGCCTCACAAGGTGTAGAACGGTATCGGTATATTGAGGATTTTTTTCATCGGTTGGGATGGAAGTCTTTTATTCCTCTGCCCGAGACAGAAATTATAAAAAATACAGGAACATTTCCTTTTCTGTTGACGACTGCCAAAGGTAAGGGATTTTATATAGCTATTGTTCCAGATAATCTTTTGCACGTACCATCCAGAGTTAAAAACGACTATCTGGATTTTTGTCCTGTGTCCCGTTTGCTTATCGATGAATTTTCAGGGGAACATAGTCCATATTTGTTAATAACTGATTTTGGCAAATTTCATTTTTATTCTATTCCTGAACAGACACTTCTTCTTTGGGCGGATTATCCAGCTCAATTTCAGGTGGAGATAGCACCTTTACTTTTCGAGATGACTATTGATAATGGTTCCCTTGATGAGATACCACAAATACCGAAAAGTACAATGGCACGGGAACTGCGAGAATGGAATTCAAGTTGGGTCAAGAAACTTATGCAGTTTTCAGATTTACCCGAAGAGAAGACAAATATTATTATAGACCGACTTTTCATTATACATCATGTTTTTTCGAACAAAATATTTTGGAAAACAAGGGAGTTTTTGGAGGAACGGCTTTTAGACCTTATCGACCTTGCAATTACACAACAACAATCTGCAGGGATAGGGGAGGCATTAATCTCGCTTTTCCATGATATGTGGTTTGACTGGAGAATTAATGTTTTTCAAATTGATACAGAGATAGACCGCGTTTTATCGGAAGATGAAATAGCCACAGAACTTCTCTATGAGTATCCCTTACTCTCGCCGAAAAAATTTGAGACATCTGTTATGTTAGAGAGTTTTAATTATGGGGATGCGCTCGAACGGATGCGTATTCGTATGATTCCTGAACCAAATCCTGACCGTGAGGCATACCTACATACACAAACAAAAGAGACTATAGATCAGGCACAAATAGAAGTGGATATTTCAGAAGAAGGGTATCGTGCTATCCTTTTCTGGTTTGACCGATTGATAAAGTGCTATGAAATGTTAGAAGAAAAAGAAATGGCAAAACTACCCCCAGCCGAGAATGTAGATGACCTATGGACGTGGGGACATCGGAATAACGATATTCCGATGACCTTCCGAAATAAGATTCAACAAGCATGTCTGCATGGTTTCCGCATTTACTATCAAAATGCACGACAACTAAGAATCGCTCGCCTGCTTCTTACCATCCATCTTATCCAGTTATATAGTGAGTCCAAACATCCTCTGGAAAAATTTCCTTCCATGGAACACATCTTCGTGAAAAAACCAGAACCCATCCCCTCAGAACGTTCAATAACACGGAGACTCTCTTCATAATAATATGTAGTTAATTCATTTCAATTATTAGTATCCAGACAATATATTACAAAGTTATTCAAGTA